>CAZGVK010000133.1:0-25962 GCA_964529095.1 uncultured Elusimicrobia bacterium | reverse complement strand
TGCAGGGAGATTGAATTACACATGCGACAGGTATCCACATTGCGTGAAGCAAGAGTGTCAAGCATCATTATGCGATTATACGATAAACCCGACATAGGCGGCGGCCATAGTGTTTATACGCAAGTTTTCTGCGTCCTATGGTCTGCGACTACAATCTCGACACGCAATCACGGGGAGGATTAATGGGCCTACGCTAATCTAGGTCTTTATGAAGCGTAACGAAATAAATGAGTGAATTTATGGCGGTGAGGCGCCCGCGTGGCAAGGCACTAAGAACGAGTATATTGACAAGTATGTGAGTGGGGAGCAACGCAGATAAGGATTGAGAGGCGAGGCCCTCATTCAAACCCAACTGTTGGCCTCTGTCCATTCCCTCGAGAACGGAGCACTTCCCCAAGAACTATTTACTTCTTGGGGAAGTGGTTGTAGCGGAATTGGAAAAAGCCGAGGATGTCGTAGCCGCCTTGGTATTTGAGCAAGGCCAGATCGAAGTTCAACTTCAGGAAGCGTCCGAGCTTGAAATTGATGAGCACCGGCGACCGGGCGGCGCCGTTGAACTTCATGATCTCGACGCCGATGGGGTAGTCGGGTTTGTGAAGATAGAAAACGCTCGCGAAAGGAACGGTGCGCGAGATGACCTGGGTTCCGGAGTTGTCCCGGAGATAGAACCTGAGGGCCTCGGGGGTGAGGAACTCGGACATATTCGCGGCCAGGTTGCCGATAGAGCCCTGCATCATGCCGGCGCTGGCTCGGAGGGGGCCGAATTTCTTCGAGGCCACAAAATATCCATCGGTGAGAATTTTGGTGGTTTTCGCATCGATTTTGACTGAAACGCCGGGTGCGGTGACCGTCGGCTGGGGCGAATCGCGAAACAGAAGCATCGCCTGGCCGCCAACGGCCACCGCGGGCCGCAACGACGACTCCGACTGAACCTGCATCTTGCCGTCGGCAGTTAAGGTCCAGAGGCCAATGCGGTCAATGTAGTTCGTCTTGCGCGGGGCGTCAGGGTAGGAGGTGTTGCCGTACAGGCGGCCGATGAAGTAGGCCGCGTTGATGTCCAGCGCCATGCCGGGGTTCTCAAAGCGCCCCGCGCCGCGCCAGGCCGTCGGGGTCAGCAGCACGCCGCCGACGGCGGTAGGAGGCGTTATGAATTTCGTCTTCGGCGCTACGATGACTTTCTCGATCACGTCGAAGACTATGCGGACCTCATTGGTGGAAATAGAAACTGCGGCGAACTCCAATGACGCCAGGGTGCCCGCAATCGCGTACACCGAGGGCGTCACCGTCGTGAAGCGTCCCAAGGTCATGAGATCCTGCACGTCGCTTTTGAGCTCGAGCGCGGTATAGAGGCGGCCGCGGCGTGCGCGGACGGAGTCGCGCCAGGCATAGTCGGCGACAACGCGGCCTGCGGAGAAGAATAGAACCTCAGCCGGGACCCAGGGGCCGCTCGAGACCGACAATGGGGAACCAAGCATGAAAGCGGGCGGAGCGGGCGCTGGCGCGGTCGCAACAGCGATCTGCCAAGGGCTTGTCTGGGCGCAAACGGGAACGGCCGCTGCAAGGAGCGTAGACAGCGTTGCCAGCAACACGGTCCTTGTGGACTTCAAATTATTCTCCCTAGGTCCCAGCTTAAAATCAGGCGCACGCATAGATTGGCAACTAGAGCAGCGCCGACGTCGTCCATCACAATTCCAATGCCCCCAGGAATGCGCTCCAGCCATTTGTATGGAGGCAGTTTTACCGAATCAAAAAAACGAAACAGCGCGAAGACGATCCCGATCGTCGTCCACGTCCGAGGCAGCCAGGAGACAGCGACCCAGAAGCCCACGATCTCATCGAGCACAATGCGCGAATCATCGCGCATTCCCAGAACCTTCTCGGCTTTCCCGCATATCCAGCACGCGAGGACGACGGCAATTACGACGACAACGGCATAGGGCCCCGGCGCCTGGGGAAGCAACGGCAGGAGCAAGAGCCCCTCGACTGTCCCGAGAAACCCGGCGCCCGTCCATTTTTTACCGCGTCCGCTCGGGGCAATATAGCTTATCCCCAGGCCCGTCGCCAACTGCAGGCAGATCCAATCGAGAGCCACTGTTTTAGCCCCAGGATTTTTCGAGAAGCGTGCGGTACTGCCGCAGATAGGACCACAGGCTCGAGAGGGCCAATACCGCGCACAGCGCGGTCAGTGGAGAGACCAAGCGCACCATCCACATTTCGGCCAATCCATGGTCATGCAGTACCACCACGCTGATCATAAACAGCAGCGCGATCAACTGCGCGCCCGTCTTAATTTTCCCCCATTTATCCGCGGCGAGAATCTTACCCTGCGCGCCCGCGATCACGCGCACGCCGCCGATGACGAGTTCGCGCATGACGATGAGAAACACGGCCCAGAGAGGAATCTCCAGTTCCTTCGTGCGGATCAAGGCCAGCAAAGTGCCGAGCACGAGTATTTTGTCGGCGATCGGATCGACGACCTTGCCGAACGCGCTGACGGTCCGCATCCGACGCGCGAGCCAGCCATCGAGCCAATCCGTGATGATCGCCGCAAAAAATAGGATGAGCGCTGCAAAATGCCAAGCCGGGGCCTCGCTCATCAGCCCTGCGAACACCGCGACCGCCAGGACAATACGCAGCATCGTCAATCGGTTGGGAAGAGACATGTCGACTTTGGGATCTCTAGTGAATCTCCACACGGAACTGCCCGTCTGCGCCCTGGGCCCCGAGCATTAGCGGCTGACCATCAAGGCTCAGCTCGAGGACAGCGGGGTCGGTCGTGCGCAGATCCACAAACTTGGAGGGCTTCCACTCCTGCACGGAATCGCGTGGGGCGAGACCCTCAAAGACGATCTGGCCATCCACCGCCACGCGCAGCCAAGCGTCGCTCTTGAGGCGTATGACGAATTTAGTTTCGATGCTTTGCGGCAACGGGCGCAGCGCCGTCGGCGCCATTGGAGCGTGCTTTGCCTCCTTATTCCCCTGATCTTTCAATAAATATACGCAGAGAAAGAGGAGGAGTAATAGCGAGAGAACGATGGCGCCGGTCGCCCCCGAGCCTTGCGCCTGTGCCGGAATCTCAGGAGATGTCCGATCTGCCGGTTGTCGGTCGCGAGGCGTTTTTACGGATTCAGCGGCGGGGATTTTGGGGACCGGCGTTGCGGTTTCGTCGAGGCGAATCCATAGCTCCTCGAAATTTATATCAAGATGTTCGCAATAGCTCTTAAGGAAGCCCCTGAGATAGACGACGGCTGGGAATTGCTCAAAGCGGTTCTCCTCAAGCGCTTCCAGAAAGCGTTTTGAAATGCGCGTCTGTTGGGCCACGGCCGTAAGCGATTGGCCGCGCTTGAGGCGGGCTGTGCGCAGGATCGGGCCGATCTCAGCACGCAGGGTGGCGGGGTCCTTGGTCGGGATGGGGCGCAGGGGGTCGGTCTCGTGCTCCAGGGTCATTTTGGCTCCGGTGATTTAAAAAGGTCGGCGTCGGCGGGAGGCGTGAAATGAAACGTCTCCGTGGAGATGGCGGGATTGAGGCGTACTCCTTCAAATATGGAATGCACAAAACTGCTTCCGATGCGGAGGGTTGCGTCGGAAGGAAAAAAACTTTTGGTCGAGGCCTTGAGGATTAGGAGGAAGTCGGCGGAATCCCCATTCTTATCCGTGGTCTGAGGCGTCAGGGTCAACGTGAATAGGCGGTGGCCATCAGCGGCGGGCGCTGAAATCGTGGTGATAGTCGTCGTGTAGCGCGAGAGCAGGTCTGCGGATTTTCCAAAATCAAGCAGGCCCTGGGCCAAAGGCTCGGATTTGCGCCAGGCGTCAAGACGGCTTTGGATCACTTGATTGGTGGATTTGCGATGCACCCATAACCATGTCCCGTCGGACACGATTGTCTGGGCTTCAGGGATGCGGTGCGTCAGACGCAGAAGGTTGGGCTTCTTGAAAACAACGTCTCCTTCCACGGTCTGCACGATGTCGGAATCCCCGCTACGCAGGAACTGGCGAAACGACGCTTTCAGGGTTGTTATCTGCGCATCGGTCTCAGCGAAGCGTTGGGTGATTAATTGGATGGTCAGTGGGGCCGTCGAAGCGGAATGTTCGGGCAAGCCCGTCCCCCCCCCGACCTCTATTCCCAAGGACGCGCTTGAAACCGATATTTTTTTCAGGGGCGCTTTGTGCGGCTTTGCCCTTGCAGGACTCGGCAGAACCATCAGGAGAATTACAATAGTGTTGAGCATTATTCTTGCCGGTCAATCGGCACCTGAGGGAAGTGAACCTTCATATACTCCTCGATCGTGTCAAAGTGGATTTCCCAGCGGTTTGTGCCTTCGGGCTTGTGGATGAAGGCTTTCACTTCGAGCGCTGAGAGGATGTTCGTCGCGCGCGCCGATGATCCGAACTGACTCTTAAGGAGGTCCTGGGAAATTCTACGGCGCTCCAGAATCAGTTTAAGCGCCTGGGAGAATTCAAGCGGCTCGACTCCGAACTGCAAAAGGTCCGCGGCAGCGCCTCCCTTGACGGCCATGGTCTCGAGCATCGGGTAGTCGGGCTTGCCCTGCGTCTTGAGGTAGTCCACGAGCCTGCGTATCTCGTCTTCAGAGACATACGCGCCTTGGCAACGCTCCGGTTTTTGCGCGCCGCTTGACAGATAGAGGAGGTCTCCACGCCCTTGCAGGCTTTCCGCGCCGGAGCTGTCAAGGATGACTTTTGAGTCGATCTTGGAGATGACCTGCAACGCGATGCGGGAGGGCAGGTTGGCCTTGATCACGCCGGTGATCACGTCGACCGACGGGCGCTGGGTGGCAAGAACCATGTGGATGCCGACTGCGCGCGCCATTTGAGTCAGGCGCTGGATCGCGTCCTCGACGATGTCGCCGGCGATCAGCATCAGGTCGGCGAGTTCGTCAATGACGACGACCACATAAAACTCGCGCGGCAGGCCTTTCTTGTCGGCCGCCATGTTGTAGCCCTCTAAATTGCGCACGCCGTGGAGCTGAAACCGTTCGTAGCGTTTTTCCATCAAGGTGAGCAGGGCGCGAAGGGCCTTCGCGGCGTCCTTGGCATTGGTGATCACCGAGACGCGCGCAGGCTCGACCATCGGATCGAACAGGTGCGGGATCCCTTCATAAAAAGTGAGTTCGGTGCGCTTGGGGTCGATCATGACGAACTTCACCTCGTCGGGACGAGCGCGGAAAAGAATCGACATCACCAGCGCGTGAATGAGCACGGACTTCCCCGAGCCCGTGGCGCCCGCGACGAGCACGTGCGGCATTTTCGCGATGTCGGCGGCGACAGGCTCCCCCGAGGCGGAAAGGCCAAGACCGAAGGAGAGAAGAGGTGCTGATGCCGGCAACGCCGTGCTTTGCAGAATTTCGCGCAGGACGACGGCGGCCTGGCGCAAGTTCGGGATCTCGATGCCGACGGCGGCTTTGCCCGGAATCGGGGCGATGATGCGGATGCCCTTGGCGCGCATCGCAAGCGCGATATCATTTTCCAGGGCGACGATCGAAGCGACTTTCACGCCGGGCGCCGGCGAGATCTCGTAGCGAGTGATCACGGGCCCCGGAGAATAGCCGGACACGTGCGCGTCGATGCCAAAACTCTTAAGCGTTCGTTCTAGGTCCGCGATGGCAGAAGAAATCTCTTCCTCCGTCGGCTTGCCGCGATCGCGCGCGTCGGAGGGCAGGCTCAAGAGCTCAAGCGAGGGCATAGCGTAGTTCTTGTACACAGCGCTTGGCGCCAAGCGCTCGCCGTCGAAAGCCTTCGACCTTGGCAGATCTTCGACGAGCAATAGCGAGCCGTTTCCAGCGTTCAAGGGCTTGACCGTGCGTGTGTCCACCGGCTTGGGAGGGAAATCTGTTTTTAGCGGTTCCTTGATGGTCGACTTGGCCTTGACGGCCTCATCTTGCGAAGGGGCATTAGCCTTGAGCCCCTGCATCTTTTCCCGCGCCGTGGCCCACTCCCGGAAATCTTCGGCGAGCAGCTTCGCCAGCAAGCGCGTTAAGGCGGCCCAGCGGATATCAAAAAACACCTGTAGCGCAAATAGAAACGAGCCGAGCGCCATCAAAAATGAGCCGGCTGTCCCCAGGCCTGCTATGAGCGCGCTGGCTATGGCAGCGCCCCAGGCGCCGCCTGCAAGCGCTGCCTCTTTCCCCGCCCAAACGCCGATATGCGCACAGAGCACGGTGCCCGAAAGCAAGCCGACCACGGAGGCGAGGCTCGTCAGAATCCAGCCTGCGGACTTGCCGCGCAGGACGCGCTGGAGCAGGCTGTTGAACAGGAGAATTGGGAGGAGGAAAGCGGCGACGCCGAAACATTTAAAAAGAAACGCTGAAAGCGTTTGGCCGATTGCGCCTGAATATTGAGGGAAGAGGAGGGCCCAGCCGAGATAGACGGCACCAAGAAAGAATGCGGCCCAGCGCGTTGCCGAGGGCAGAATGTTCTTGCGCTTAGATCCCCGCATCGACTTCACGGACAAGCGATAGCCGTTGATTGACATGAGAGACGGATTATAGCGGTTTTCGGCGCGTTTCCCAGTTCGAGTCAGCGCTGGATGAGGATTAAGTCTTGACCGGCTTTGACCGGTTTCCCATTCTCGACGAGGTACTTGATGATCGTGCACGCCGACTCGGCCTTGATCTCATTAAAAACCTTCATGGCTTCGATCATGCAGATGACATGGCCGGATTTAACCCCCTCGCCCTCCTTGCAGAAAGGCGGGCTCGACGGCGACGGCGCCCGGTAAAAAATTCCCATCATCGGCGACTTGACGGCCGTACCCGCGGGCGCCGGCGTCACCGGAGGCAAAGACGGCGCGTGCTGAACCGGAGCAATCCTCCCCGGGGCTGAAGCTTCTCCCACCATGACCGGCACAGGAACTGCCACCTGCACCGTGCTCGCCTTGCGGCGGACAAGTTTTATCTGGACACCCTCTTCAATGATCTCGACTGCATCGAGATCATTGAAGAGCATGAAGTCGTAGACGGATTTGAGAGTTTTAAGAGGACCTCCCCCTCCATTGACCGCCGTCTTCTTGAGCATGGTCGGACTATGCAATGTCCCTTAGCGGCGGCCGCCGCGACTGCGGTCGCCGCCGCGACCGGAAATTTCTCGAGCAGGGCCGTCCCGGCGAGGGCCGGGACTGTCGTTTTCGGATCCCGGCGCGAGGACGGCTTTGCGGGAGAGACGGATTTTACCGTCGCCGTCGATCTCAAGCACCTTGACATCCACCGCGTCGCCGATCTTAAGAACTTCCTCCACGCGCGCGATGCGCTTGATGTCGATCTGAGAGATGTGGAGCAGGCCTTCCTTGCCCGGGAATATCTCGACGAATGCGCCGAACTCCTTGATGGAGACGACGTGCCCCTTGTAGATCTTTCCGATCTCGGCCTCAAGAGTCAGGGCTTCGACCTCCGCCTTGGCCTGGTCGCAGCCGATGGGATCGGTTCCGGCCACAAATACGCTGCCATCGTCTTCGACATCAATATTGACGCCGTAGGTCTCCTGAATGCGGCGTATATTCTTGCCGCCGGGGCCGATGAGAGCGCCGATCTTGTCGCTGGGAATCTTGATGCGATAGAGGCGCGGCGCGTTGGAGGAGAGTTCTTTGCACGGCTGGGGCAAGATCGCGTCCATCTTATCGAGGATGAACAAGCGTCCGCGTTTGGCCTGGGCCAAAGCCTCCTTCATAATCGAGATGGAAAGACCCTCGATTTTCATATCCATTTGGAATCCAGTGATGCCGTTGCGGGATCCAGCGACCTTGAAGTCCATGTCGCCGTTGTGATCTTCGATGCCTGCGATGTCGGTAAGGACGGCGTACTTGCCGCCCTCCAGGACAAGGCCCATCGCGATGCCGGCACAGGCGGCCTTCATGGGTACGCCGGCGTCGAAGAGGGCCAAAGAGCCGCCGCACACGGAAGCCATCGAGGAAGATCCGTTAGACTCCCATATTTCGGAAACCACGCGCAGCGTATACGGGAATTCATCGACAGGGGGAAGCAACGCGGCGAGGGAACGGCGCGCGAGCGCGCCGTGGCCGATCTCGCGGCGGCCGGGTCCGCGTTCAGGGCGGACTTCGCCGACGGAGAAGGACGGGAAATTATAATGGAGCATGAAGCGCTCCTTGTATTCGCCTTCGATCACGTCCATGATCTGCATGTCGCCCGGAGTACCGAGCGTTGCCGAACAGAACGCCTGCGTCTGGCCGCGCTGAAAGACAACCGAGCCATGCAGTCGCGCGAACGGCTTGAGCATGATTTCGATGGGCCGAATTTCTTCAAAGCCGCGGCCATCAGGACGCCGCTTCTCGTCAATGGTCAAAGCGCGGCTCTGTGTGTAGAGGATATCCTCGATGATTTTCCCGACCCACTTGGCGCCGTCGAGGTAGGCCATGTCGGCCTTCTTCTCGTCAAGTTCTTTTTTGACCGCGTCCTTGAGGGAGTCGATGTGGGCGTCAAGGCCGTGTTTGTCGTGCTTTGCGCGCAGGGCTTCTTTGATGGGATCAACACAGCGCGATTTCACAAGTTCGAGGACCGCTGCGGGGATTTCCGGTTGCTTGACCTGCTTCTTGACCACGGTTCTGCCGGAGGCGAGACTTTGCTTGATCAGGTTAAGCTGGAGATCGCAGAGCTTATTGATCTCATTCTGCGCAATTTCAAGAGCCTCGGCGAATACTTCTTCGGAGACTTCCGCCGCAGATCCTTCCACCATCAAGAGGGCGTCTTTTTTGCCGGCGACGATCAACTCGAGATCGGCGAGGGCTCTTTCCTCCCATGTCGGGAAGATGATGAAGGCGCCATTGACGCGGCAAATGCGGAGGCCGCCGACGGGGCCGTTCCACGGAGCATCGGAGAGCATGAGCGCCGCCGAAGCTCCGGTGATGGCAAGCACGTCGGGATCATTGGAGAGGTCGCAGGAGACGACGATGGACTGAACTGAAGTCTCATGGTTCCAGCCTTCGGGGAAGAGAGGGCGGATCGGGCGGTCGACAAGACGCGAGGTCAATGTTTCTTTGTCGCGAGGACGCATTTCACGCTTAAAGAAGCCTCCGGGCACGCGGCCGGTGGCATAGGCGCGCTCACGGTAGTCTGAGGTCAAGGGGACGAACATGACGTCCTTTGGATTCTTTTGGATGGTGGCCGCGCAAAACACGATGGTTTCGTTAAGATGCACAGTGACGGCACCTCCAGCCTGCTTGGCCAAGGTGCCGGTCTCAAGAGTAATGGTCTTGCCGCCCACAGTCTCCTGCAGGCTAATCTTCTGGTTGAATGACATGGTTTATTTCCTCAGATCCAACTGCTTCAGGATCGTGGCGTAGGACGTCAGGTCGCGCTTCTTGAGATAGCTCAGAAGGCGCCGGCGCTGGCCGACAAGCATCAGAAGCCCGCGTTGAGAGGCGTAGTCCTTCTTGGCTGTGTTGAGATGGCCGGAGAGATGCTTGATGCGTTCCGTGATGAGCGCGATCTGAACCGAGGCGCTTCCTGAGTCGGCCGAGCCTTTCCCATGCTTTTTATAGATTTCTATTTTATCTTCTTTGGTTATCATGAGAGTATCCTATGAAACATCGCGGGAGCCGTCAAGTTTCCCGTGCGCTCAAGCTGAAAATTTCCGAGACCTGGGCCCATGCACCGTTTGCCCTAAAATCAGAGGCCGGTGTCGAGAACTTCCTTAAGCAGCGAGAGCGCCGCCGAGACAGCGCGTGAGCGCACAGCGTCGCGAGGACCGTGAAAGGCGTGTTGGCATGTGCGCAGCGCCCGACCCGGTCCGGAGACGCTGACAAAGATCGTCCCCACCGGCTTATCCGAAGTTCCTCCGCCTGGTCCGGCAATGCCGGTGACGGCGATTCCGATGCCGGCGCCCGTCGCTTTGCGAACGCCGTATGCCATAGCCTGAGAGCATTGGGCGGATACGGCGCCGTGGTTCTTAAGGAGGCGGGAGCTGACTTGAAGAGCCCGCGTCTTAACTGAGTTTGCATAGGCGATAACGCCGCCGTTAAACCAAGAGGATGACCCTGAAACAGAGGTCAAACGTCCCCCCAATAGGCCGCCGGTGCACGATTCGGCGACGCCGAGGGTCAAATTCTTCTTTTTGAGACGCGACCCGATTGCGCACTCTAGAGTCTCTTCACCTTCGCCAAAACTCCACTGCCCGACGGCGCCGAGCGCTGCGCGCCGCAAGCGTTTAAGCTCGGCGCGGGCGGCGACGGCGGTGTGCGCGCGTACCGTTGCATGAAAGGAGACTTCCCCGGCAGTGGCTAAGATCGTAAATGACGCGGCGGGAAAGCGTGCGCGGACCGCGTCGAGCTTTTCATCGGCGACGGACTCAGCCACGCCGGCAAGACGCAAAGTGAGGGAGGCGACGCCCAGCCCGCGCGCATGACGAACCGCGAGCCGGGGCAGGACGCGATTGAAAATAGGCGCCATCTCAGAGTAGGGACCGGGAAGCAAGATGAGCGAGCGCGGACGCCCGTCTTTGCCCCGAAACTCAAGGCGTTGGCCGGGCGCTGAGCCGATCTCGTTGGCGAGAATTGCCGCTCCGGCAATGACCTCGGCCTGGCGTTTATTTTCTTCCGGGACGGGGTTCTGGTAGCGCGCGAAGCGCTGAAGAATTATTTTCCATAGTTTTGGCGCGAAGATGAGTTTTCGTCCGAGCGCTGCCGCGGCCGCTTCGCGCGTCAGGTCATCGAAGGTCGGGCCGAGCCCGCCGCACGCGATGACCGCGTCTGCATCCTCGAGCGCGCGGCGCAAGGACGTCTCGATCATGGCCACGGAATCCGGCACGGAAGACTCGCCGACGACGTCAAAGCCGGCGGACGCTAAGCGCACCGAGAGCCGGGCCTGGTGCGTATTCAACTGCCCGGCGAGCAGTTCGCTGCCGACGCAAACAAGGTAGGCGCGTGGCGCGCGGACCGTCACTGATAAACGCCGGCGCGGGCTTCAGTCGGAGCTTCGCCGGCATGGATCGCGCCGTGGCGCGCCTCATACTTCTCGAGGTTGTCCTTGAGCGCCCAGAGCAGGCGTTTGGCATGCACGGGAGAGGTGATGAGGCGGGTGAGGATTTTGGTCTTCTGCGCCTGAGGCTGGAGGAAGAGGAAGTCAAATAAGAACTCCGTCTCGCTGTGCGTGATCAAGGCGAGATTCGTGTAAAGGCCGCGCGCAACGGCCTCGTCGATCTCAACTTGCAAAGGCGCTTGATTGTTTTCCATGCCTGCATACTACAATTTCAAGGGCTTTGAATTTTACGTTCAAAGCATGTCCTCCCCAATAATAAGATAAAATAACGCTCTATGAGGAAAGGAGCGCTTCTCATCATCTCCGCCCCATCCGGCGCGGGCAAGACCACGATCTGCAAAAAGCTCCGCGCGCGCCGCAAAGATATCGCCTATTCCGTTTCCTGCACCACCCGCACCCCGCGGCCCGGGGAGAGCCACGGCAAGCACTACTTCTTCCTGACCCGTGAGGATTTTAAACGCAAGATCCGGCGCGGCGAATTGCTCGAATGGGCGATGGTCCATGACGAGTACTATGGCACGCCGCGCCACTTTCTGGAGGAGCAGATCAAGCGCGGAGTCAACGTGATCATGGCCATCGATGTGCAGGGCGCTGTCTCCATTCGCCGCAAGCGCCCGACTGCGGTCCTTGTATTCGTGCTTCCTCCTTCGATGGACGCTCTCAAGGCGCGCCTGGCCATCCGCCGGGACGCTTCCGAAACCGTGGCCAAACGCCTTGCCAATTCGCGCGGCGAGCTTGCCGCGGCAAAGGACTACGACTACATCGTCGTCAATGATGATCTCGATAAGGCCGTTGAACAGATTTCGTGCATCCTCACCGCGGAGACGCTCAGGACGTCCCTGTTTAACCTTGATCATCTGACGCCCGCAATCGCTTAAGGAGAACCATAAAATGACAAAGAAGGAAATCGTCAAAGAAATCGTCAAAGAAGTTGTCCCTGCGAAGACCACCGAGGAAATGATCCTTAATTTCCCCCGCGGCAAATACTCGGCGATTCCCATGGCCGCCATCTGGGTGAAGGAACTTAAGAGGCGGGAGGAAAATCGCCATCTGACTCCGGCCGAACTGCTTGATTTGGCGGTTCGCGATGTCCTTGGGGGGAAGGTGGACTGGAAGGACTTGAAAATTATCGCCGCCAAGGGCGAGGAGCCCGCGCGAAGCAAGGCGCCATAGGCCGCGATGAAGTCAATGCGCCGCGTGGTTCTGGGCGTTACCGGCAGCATCGCGGCGTACAAGGCCCCCCTCATTGTCCGCGGCCTCATGAAGAAAGGCATTGAAGTCCGTTGCGTGCTCACGCCCCATGCAGCGCTCTTTGTAACGCCTTTAGCGCTCGCGACGGTCTCAAAAAATGCGGTCGCGCAGACGCTGCACGATCCGGCTCTATGGGAAATGGCGCATTTGTCGCTTGCGAGCTGGGCCGACCTCGTCTTGATAGCGCCTGCGACAGCGGATTTCATCGCGCGGCTCGCGCAAGGGCGGGCGGAAGGCCTGCTCGACGCGCTTGCGCTCTCCACGAGATCCCCCGTCGTCGTCTGCCCCGCGATGGACGCGGAAATGTGGAAACACGCGGCAACGCAAGCTAATGTCGCACGCATCAAGGAATACGGCTGCCGCATACTTGGCCCTGAGAAGGGCGAGCTTGCCAGCGGCGAGGTCGGTGTCGGCCGCCTCATGGAACCAGATGAAATCGTGCGTTGCCTTGTGCGGTGAGCCTGCGCGGACGCTCGGTTCTGATCACCTCCGGCCCCACGCGCGAATATATCGATCCTGTTCGATTCCTGACTAACGCCTCCAGCGGCGCGATGGGCTGGGCGCTTGCCGCCGCCGCGCGCGCGGCCGGCGCGCGCGTGACGATTATCAGCGGTCCGACGATCCTAAGACCTCCTCCGTGTGTCGTCGTCGTGCCCGTTGTGACGGCGCTGGAAATGCGGCGCGAAACGCTGAAGCGCTCCACCGGCGCCGACGTCGTCATCGGCGCTGCCGCAGTCTCCGACTGGCGCGTCGCAGGCACGGCTAAGTCGAAAATCAAGCGCTCCTCCGATTCAAGGCGCTTGACCTTGATCGCCAATCCCGATATCATCAAAGATGCCGCAGTGCTTCGCCGTCCGGGACAGATATTCGTCGGTTTCGCTCTTGAAACGGAGCATATGATTAAATTCGCGCGCGCCAAGCTCGCGCGTAAGGGGCTCGACATGGTCGTCGCCAATGGCCCCAAGTCTCTCGCATCGAGTTCCATCGCCGCGACCTTGGTCGCAAAAGGCTGGACGCGCCGTCTGCCGCAGGGCTCGAAGTCGCGTGTCGCGCGTGTCATCGTCGCCGAAATTTCGAGGCTATTAAATGAGCGTTGAGTTGAATGACTTGAAAGACCTGACCCGAGCCCTGCGTCGGCGCGTGGCGCTTTCAGACGCATCGGATTGGCTCTCTCCCGTCAAGACCTTGGAGGTTGCGACCCTCTCCGAACTCGCCGAAAAAATTAACGCGTGCCGCGCCTGCCCGCTTGGATCTGCGCGCATCCAAGCCGTGCCCGGTGTCGGCAGCCCTCAGGCGCAGGTTATCTTTATCGGCGAGGGCCCGGGATTTAAGGAAGATCACAAAGGCGAGCCGTTTATCGGGCGCTCCGGCCAGCTTCTCGACAAGATCCTGGAGTCGATCGGCCTCTCGCGCCAAACGGTTTATATCGCCAATATTGTGAAGTGCCACCCGATGAAAAATCCCGCCGATCCCGAGAGCCGCGGCAACGACCGCCCGCCGACGCAGGAGGAGATGGCTGCCTGTCGTCATTGGCTCGATGCGCAGATTCGCGCGATCAAGCCGAAAGTGATCGTCGCCTTGGGCGCTGTCGCCGCCGGAACTTTGCTCCAGGATACGACTCCGATCACGAAGCTTCGCGGCCAGTGGCGGACCTATGACCTGGGCGGCGGCCTGCCCCCGATCAAGCTGTTGCCGACCTTCCACCCCGCAGCGCTCTTGCGCAACCCTGAGCTCAAGCGCGATGTGTGGACCGACATGAAGAATCTTCAGAAGGAGCTTTCCCTGTGAGCAAGCCCAATCCCCGCGCTGAAAAATCCGGCCGCGACGTGCTCGAGAATCTGGGCGCTCTTATCGGCGGTCAGATCAAGAAAGGCATGAGCAAGCTCGAAGAAGTGCTGGCCGACGCTAAAAATAATTCTTCCGCGGAATTCGCCGACTCAAAGTTCATGGGCTATGTGAAGGTGTTTATGGATGATCCTTCGGTTGCAGCCGTCACGCCCTCGAGCCGCTTCCTCGTCAACCGCACGGTCAAGGCGATGGATCTCGAACACGCTCAAGTCATCGTCGAATATGGCGCCGCGCGCGGCGTTATGACCCGGCGCATTCTCGAAAAGATGCGCCCAGACGCGAAACTGCTCGCCATCGAGTTCAACGCGGCGTTGTATGCGGAGCTTAAAAAAATAACCGACCCGCGCCTGACGACCATCGCGGGCGACGTGCGCGAGATCGAAAATATACTTTTAGCCCATGGACTTTCGAAGGCCGACGTGATTGTCTCGGGCGTGCCCTTTGCCTTCTTCTCAGGCCGCGTCCGCCACGAACTGCTCACGAAGACCTCGGCCATTTTAAATCCAGGCGGTCGCTTCGTCGCCTATCAAGTGACCACGCATCTCATCCCGATGCTCCCGGATTATTTCTCCAAAGTGGACACTCAGTTTGAGGTGCGCAATATGCCGCCGCACTTTGTTTTCACCGCGCTAAAATAGTGCGCATCGCCGAGGTCGCCTTCCCGGTGCCTTTGCCCAAGGGGTATCATTACCTTGTTCCCAGTTCGATGACCGTGTCGCCGGGTCTGCGAGTGCGAGCGCCCTTGGGCCCGCGCAAAGCAACCGGCATCATCCTGTCGGTTTTCGAGGGCGAGCCTGAGCGGCCGCTTAAATTTCTTGACTCGGCGGTGGACGCGCGGCCAGCGCTCAGCCTTGAGGGCGTGGAGTGCGCGCGGTTTATGGCGCGCCGCTTTGGAGCGCCCATCGGGCTGGCCCTGCAGGCGATGGTCCCCGCTTGCGTCAAATCGCTTAATGAGATCGGGGCGGTCTTTATAGCGCCGCCGCTCCTGGCCACGGAACCTCCGTTCACTTTGACGTCCGGCCAGGCCGACGCATTGCGGCGTCTCGACGCTTTGCTCGCCACGCGAAAATTTGCGACGACCTTGATCTTCGGCGTGCCCGCCTCGGGCAAGACCGAGGTGTACCTGCGGTTGATCCGGCGCGCGATCATCGAAGGCCAAGCGCTGTTTCTTTTGCCTGAGATTTCGTTGACGCGCCCGTTCTTTGATGCGTTCGCGGCAGCGCTCGGCGTGCCTGTCTCGCTTTGGCATTCAGGCCTGAGCTCGCGAGAGCGGCGCCAGACTTGGCTTGCGATTGCGCGCGGCGACATCAAGGTCGTCGTCGGCACTCGGTCTGCCTGCCTCCTGCCGTTTACCAGTCTGCGGTTGGCGATCCTCGATGAGGAGCAGGATGAATCATTTAAACAGGATTCCCACTCGCCCTTTTACCATGCGCGAGAGGTCGCCATTGAACGGGCGAAGGCTTTCGGAGCGCTTGTCGTCCTGGGTTCTGCGACACCGAGCATCGAGGCCTGGGGCATGGCGCGGGCGAAGACGGCCGAGCTTATTGCGATGCCCGACCGTGTCTCGCTGGTCGCGCGTCCGCCCATTACGACCTTGCCGCCGGGCCGCTTCGGCAAGGTGCTATCGGAAGAACTCCTCGAAAAGATGGCCCATTGCCTGCGTCGCGGCGAGCAGTCCATTCTCCTGGTCAACCGCAGAGGCTACTCGACCTTGACCACATGCGGGAAATGCCGTTGGATTGATCGTTGCGGCGACTGCGGCGTGGCCAAGATCGCGCACGAGAATCCCGAGGGAGGATTCATACTGATTTGCCACCACTGCGGCAAGAAGTGGCCGCCGCCGGCGGAGTCGGCACGCAGAGAGTGTCCGCTGAGGTCAAGCGCCGCTTGCCCGGCGCGCGGGTCTTGCGCATGGATCGCGACAGCCTCTCGAACGAGGGCAAGCTTGAGGAGCGCATCTATGAGCAGTTCCGCGCGCGCAAGGCCGACGTTCTTGTCGGCACAAAACTCGTCGCCAAGAGCTTCCACTTTCCGGAAGTGACCCTCGTCGGGGTGGTCGATGCAGACACCTTGCTGCACATGCCCGACTTCCGCTCCGCGGAGCGCACGATGCAGCTGCTTACCCAGGTAGCGGGGCGCGCGGGCCGGGCGGACAAGCCCGGCACGGTGATTCTCCAGACGTTGTCTCCGGAGCACGAGGCGATCAAGGGCGCTGCCGCCGGCGACTACGCGGCCTGGGCTGACGCGGGGCTCGCCGCGCGCGGCGAGCTCCGCTCCCCACCCGCGGGTGGCTTGATTCGCGCAGTCCTAACCTGCGCGGATGAAGTCAAGCTGGGCATTGCCGCGGCCGCCTACGCCGACGCGTTGCGCGCGCTCCTTGCCCCTCTCGCGGAGGTCGTGGGCCCGGCTCCCGCGCCCCTGCGCCTGGTGCGCGGCAAGTTCCGCGATCATATTCTCATTAAATTGCCCGCAGCCGCGGTCGAGGAAAGTCTCCAAGTCGCCCGGGGTTGCCCGCTCTCGTCATCCGTCAAACTGACGCTCGACGCCGACCCTTACAGTTTTCTGTAGACGCTTCCGCATGGCCGCATCGATTTCCCGCCCATTTTGTAGCCGGAGGTCTCCCGTTTATTGTTAAATTCTCCTACAAGTGGAACAGGATCCGCTCTCCGTCTTAAAACGCGGCGCCCTCTCTCTGGTGAGCGAGGAAGAGCTGGCCAAGAAACTGAACTCCGGGCGCGCTCTACGCGTCAAGCTGGGCGTGGACCCAACCTCGACGGAGCTTCATCTGGGGCACAGCGTCGTATTGGCCAAGCTGCGCCAGTTTCAGGATAGAGGGCACACCGCCGTGCTCATCATCGGCGACTTCACGGCCCTCGTTGGGGATCCCTCGGGACGTGATTCGACTCGTCCAACTTTGACTTCCGCCGAGGTCCAGGCGAACGCGCAGACTTATAAGGAGCAGGCGTTTAAAATCCTCGACAAGTCAAAAACCGAAGTGCGCTTCAACTCCGAATGGCTCGTCGCTTTCATGCGCGACTCTTTGCTCGACACGCTCAAGCGCCACACGGTCCAGCAAGTTCTCGCGCGCGAGGATTTTAAAAAGCGGCTCAATCAAAACTCCCCCATTTCGTTGCTCGAGGTGCTCTATCCCTTGCTGCAAGGCCATGACTCCGTGGCGGTGAAAGCCGATGTTGAGCTGGGCGGCAACGATCAACTGACCAATCTCCTGATGGGCCGGAAAATGCAGCAAGACGCGGGCCAGGAGGCGCAGGTCGCACTCACCCTCCCCCTTCTCGTCGGTCTCGACGGGAAAAAGAAAATGTCGAAGTCCTATGGAAACTCGATCGGCCTCAACGATGCTCCCAACGAGATGTTCGGCAAGACCATGCGCATTTCCGACGAGCTCATGCTGCTGTATTATGAGCTTCTGAGCGCCGTTGATATTGCCGAGGTGAAAGCACAGCATCCTATGGCGGCCAAGAAAGCGTTGGCGCGACTTTTGACGGCGCGCTTTCACGGCGAGAAGGCGGCAGAGGCAGCGCTCGCTTATTTCATCGAGACGTTCTCAAAAAAGACGACGGCGCTTGTCGCGACAAAGCCGGTTCCCTTTAAGATCGGAACGCCGCTGGCAAAGATGATAGTGGATGCAGGCGGCGCCAAATCTCTGAGCGCCGCTCGGCGACTCATTGAGCAGGGCGGCATTCAGATCGATGGCGTCAAGGCCGGAGAAGATTCGCCCGTACGCGCGCCCGCCGAATTTACGCTTAAGATGGGGAAACACCAATTTGTTAAAGTGGAGTTGATATCATGAACCGGTTTCTTTCCGCAATATTTGCATTCCTCGTCCTGACCACAACGCCGACTCGCGCCCAGGATGCGCGCTGGGACGCGCGCCTTGCGGATGTCTCCGGCGAGGTGGTCGTCCTTGCCGCCGACGGCTCGCCGGAAGTCTCCGGCACGAACGGCATGCCCCTTGAAGAAGGAGACCGCGTCGTCGTTGCCGAGGGAGGTTTGGCGGAAGTGTCTCTCGACGGCGGGAATTTGATCACTGTGCGCGGGAAATCCGATTTTAAAATTGAAAAAACAGACAAAAATGACTCCTCCTTCTTTCTTAAGGTAGGGTCCTTGCTCGCCAAGATCCAGAAGCTTGGGCCTCGACGCTTGCGCGTGCGCACGCCGGCTGCCGTCGCGGCCGTGCGCGGCACGGAATTTGGCGTCGAAGTGGAAGGAGAGAACTCGCATATCGGCGTCTTCGACGAGGGCAAGGTGGAGGTCACCGGCGAGTCGGGCGGAACGCCCGAGCTGCTGATTTCAAATCAGGAGACCTCGGTCGTCAAAGGCCAGATGCCTGCGCATGCCGCCCAACTCAAGCGCTTTGTGGCCCACCGCGGCCAAATGCGAGGTCAGCGCCGGCGTTTGGCCGGCATTAAAGCGCGATGGGAAGTTCTGAACCCGAGCCAACGCCAGGAAATGCGAAAGAAGATGCTGAAGAGCATGCGCGAGCGTCGAGAGAAGTTCCTCGAGAAGCGGGGCGCGATGAAACCGAAGATGGAACAAAATCTCCGACTGGATGCGGAACGCGGCCGACAGTGGCGCCAGGAGAACCTGCGCAAGATGGACGAGCGGCGCCGGCAGATCAAACGGGGCGGAGAGAGAGGGACGAGGTGAACGCGAGCGTAGATCCCACGACATTGTCGGGCATCCCAGTCAAGCGCCAGTACGATTTGGAAGATGCGCCGCCGAAGACGTGCGGCGATCCCGGCCAATACCCGTTTACCCGCGGCATCAAGAGCGGCGGCTACCGCACGGCGCCGTGGACGATGCGCATGTTCGCCGGTCATAAGACCGCCGCTGATACCAATGAGCGTTTTAAGTACCTGCTTGCGCACGGGCAGACAGGGCTTTCCACCGCCTTTGACCTGCCGACCTTGATGGGCCTTGACTCCGACGATCCGCGATCGCTCGGCGAGGTCGGACGCGAAGGCGTGGCCGTGGATAGTCTTGCGGACATGGAGGCTCTTTTCTCCGGAATCGATCTCGGAAAAATGTCGACCTCGATGACGATCAACCTGCCCGCGCCGGTGATTTTCGCGATGTACCTGGCTCTGGCCAAGAAGCAGGGCGTGTCATTCAAGCGCGTGCGCGGCACCTGCCAGACCGACATTCTAAAAGAGTACATCGCCCAGAACGAATATCTGTATCCGCCGGAGCCGTCGATGCGGCTGGCGCTCGACTTGATCGAGTACTGCGTGAAGGAAGTTCCGCGCTTCTATCCTATTTCGATCTCCGGCTACCACATCCGCGAAGCCGGCGCCGACGCCGTGCAAGAGCTCGCTTTTACGCTTGCCGACGGACGCGATTACGTTGAGCGCCTCATTAAGCGCGGGCTCGCCGTTGATGACTTCGCCCCCCAGCTTTCCTTCTTCTTTGATGTGCATAATCACTTTTTTGAGGAGATCGCAAAACTGCGCGCCGCGCGCTCCATCTGGGCCAAGCTGATGAAAGAAGAATTCGGCGCCAAGAAGAAAATATCCTGGATGCTGCCCATGCACTGCCAGACTGCGGGCATCTCTCTGACGGCGCAGCAGCCGCTCAATAATCTTGCCCGTGTTGCCTACCAGTCTCTGGCCGCAGTCCTTGGCGGCACGCAGAGCCTGCACACGAATTCCTTTGATGAGGCGCTGGCACTTCCGACGGATGCGGCTGTCATGCTGGCGCTTCGCACCCAGCAGATACTGGCGCTGGAAACCGGCGTCACCGACACGCCCGATCCCTTCGGCGGCTCGTATTATCTGGAAAACATGACGGCCGAGATGGAAAAGCGAGCCGTCATAATCATGACCCGCATCAAAGACCTTGGCGGCGTCGTGCCCGCGCTCGAGCAAGGCTATTTCCACCGAGAGATCGCTGAAACCGCGTATCGCTTCGAGCTCGACCTCGCCCAGCGTCGTCGCAAGATCGTCGGCGTCAACATTCATGAGGCCAACGGCAAGATTCCCCCGATACTCAAGATCGACAACACCGTCGAGAAGGGGCAGATCCGCCGCCTCAAGAAATTGCGCCGCGAACGAGACAACGGCCGCGTGGAGGCGGGTCTCCAGCGTCTGCGAACGGCCGCCAAGGGGGACGCAAATCTTCTCCCGCTTATCTTGGAATCGGTGGAGGCCTACACGACCGTGGGAGAAGTTACTTTAGCGCTTAAGGACGTTTTTGGCGAATATACGGCTATACAATGCTGAGCGCCGATAGCCCCGCGTGAGCCGGCGCTTCCTATTTGTCGGCGCTGCAATGCTTGGGTCCATTCTCTCCGGCGCGTGGCTCCTCAAGCCTGGGGCGCCGGTGCGTGTCGATATTGCCGAGGGCCTCAACGCGCGGCAGACGGCGGAGTTGTTGAGCGCTCAAGGGGTCGTGCAGTCGGCGTTCATTTTTCGCGCCCTCATCAAACTCACTCGATTTGACCGCGACCTCAAGCCGGGCGCCTACACTTTTCGCAGGAACGAGTGGCCAAGCGTCATCCTGCGCAAGTTGACGCTCGGTCTCGCCGATGACATCAAGATCACCATTCCCGAGGGCTTCAGGGCAAGCCAAATTGCGGGGCGCTTAGAGAACGCCGGGATCGCCAGCGCTCTGGAGTTCCTCGCGATCGTCAATACGCGCAAGCTCGAGGGACGCCTTTTCCCTTCCACGTACCATTTCCCGCCGGGCTATGGCGCCGAGAAGACCGCGGCCGTCATGCACGCCGAGTTCGTAAAGAATATAGCTGTCGCCTATACGGCGGCAGGCTTGAAGACGGGGCTTTCTTTCGAAGAGGCTCTGAGCCTGGCTTCCATCGTGGAACGCGAGGCGGTGCTCAAGCAAGAGCGCCAGATCATTGCGGCTGTCTATCTCAATCGCCTCAAGAAGAAGATGCCCCTGCAGGCAGACCCTACGGTCCAGTATGCGCTTGGGTACTGGAAGAAAGGACTCACTCGCGCCGATCTGCGGACCCCGTCACCGTACAATACCTATCTTCAGCGCGGCTTGCCGCCGGGGCCGATCTGCTCTCCGGGCAGAGAGTCTTTCCTGAGCGTTCTGAATCCAGCCAAGACCTCCGTGCTTTATTTTGTCGCCGACATGACCGGGGGCCACCTGTTCTCGGAGACCAATGAGGAGCACTCCAAGGCACGCTCGATATACAAAAAGGAGCTCCGCAAGCTCAAAGAGAAGCTGCGCATGACGACTGCGCGATAGGGGACACCTTCCTCATGCCGGAGATAGGCCCATTGTCCCTTCGTCAATAGGTCTCAAGACCCATGACTGCCGGGTTGAGCATGAGTAGACTGTCTCGGTGCACAAACTATCCCTATGAGGAGATCGCGCGCAATTTATTTTTTCGCATTTGCTGCGGGATTTCTACAATCCGCGCAGATTCTCAAAGCGGAAGCGGCGTTTAATTCTTGGGCTTTACAGCCCGCCAAGAGTTCGGCAGTGGAAGGATGCGAATTGTTTGACGGGGTGCGCCCGCGGCCGAGCCGAAACGCGGAAGCGGTGATTGGAGGCATGCCGTCGCAAACAGGAAGGGCTTTAAAAAGACAAAGCCTCCACAACGAGAACACGGTGATTCGTTCGCCTAGAGAACCCGTCTGTTGTCAAGCCAATGAGTTTCTCCAAGAGCAATGGGGAGGAGAAAAAAAGGACATGGCCGCGGCGATCCCTCTTTATTTCTCCCGTCTCTTGGCCGATTCAATCATGAGCATCCTGGCCGGACAGACCGCTTCAAGAGCGGCGAATTCCGTTGATGCCATCGGCAGTGCGGCGCAGGGGAACTCTCAACGGGTGGCCGTTCTTTACGCAGACAGCCTGGCGAACATACCCGGTCTTCTTGCAGACATGACCTCGGATGCAGGAAGCATGGTTAAGCAGTTCATGTATGCTTCCGCGCCCGCGAGTTCACGGATCCAACTCTGCACGGCGAACACAATACGGCCGGAGAATAATCCAACGTGCGCTCTTGTCCGTTCTCTCAATCCGCTCGTGCACATAGGAGTGCTCATCGATGGAGGACGCGGCCGGGGAGGTTATGAAACGCGAGACCCCCCGCAAGATGGGATTTTCGAGGCCGCATTGAAGGCGGGAGGCGATGTTCGTTGCCGAACCGTGCCTCTCATGAGCGGCGAATCGGAATCTCTGGCCATCGAGCGGCTGGAATGCGTTGATCGCATTTATCACGAAGAGGCCCCCTACGACTTTTTAAAATATAATTGCGGAGGCTATACCAAAGACATTTTGGAGTGGTCGGGGCTGGGGTATTCGTTGTTTGCCAACCTGGGGATTGGTTCCGATATTTCCAGCAAGGATCTCAAGCAGATGGAGTCTAGCCGGCAGAAAATCGCGGCGAAGTGCGGCTCGCGCATCTCCGCCATTCGCAACGCTATTGCCACGCTCGAAGGAGGCCGCGCTCTCGATGGCCCTACTCTCAATTTCCTGAAGAATCCAACAATGCCTTTTAGCCCTGATGTCATCGTGCAGTTGATCATTTCAGCGGCTCGGGGAAGGAACTCCGCAAACCGTTTGTTTATTGCGGGGTTAAATTTCGGGGCACGGGGAGCGTATACGGAAGGGTTCCGAGTCTATTACGACGATCCAACCGGGACGCCTTTGGGGAAAGTAGGCGATAATGTCAAACCCTTGCTGACGGGAATGTTCCAGGGCCTGGATGCGGAGGCGCTTGACTGGATCAGGCAAGCGGCGCCCCGGGCGTTGGATTTGCAGTACAATTTAAAGAAATGAGCGTTCAAGTGCATGCGCATGCTTTTTTCGCGTCGCGTCCATTTGAGAAAAACCCGCCCAGAGACAAATGGTCTCCGCCGTCAAGGCTAAGACCATGGCAACGGAAGCGACGGTTGCGCCTGAAAGCCGACTCTGAATTCCCAGGCTGACGCTGATGAGCAGGACGACGGTGCCAAGTCCTGTGGCCACGTTCACCCAATGGGTCCGCCCATCTCCGATGAGAAAACCTTGAGCCGCATTCTGGAGAGCGATGAGCAAAGGAATCGGGACGCAAAGCCACAGGACCGGAATCGTTTCCCTTAACAACACGGCATTGTGTCCGAGGAAAGCCGCCAATAGCTTGCGGCCCAGAGGCGTTGCCGGCAGACAGAGGAGGAGCGCTGAGCAGAGAGCGCCCACGGTCAGCGCAAACCGGACGAGAATGCCGTTGCCCGCGCGGTGACGGTTGGCAATCACGATCTGTTGCACCATTCGAGTGGCGTTTGATATGAGGAGAACCGCTCCCCAAGCCGCAGGCCACGCCGCGAGAGCAATTGGCCCATCGCTGGCTCGGGCAATGATCCCCACCATCAACGCGCGGCCTCCCCAGACCACGACCATGGAGTTGGCCAGCGGCCAGTAGAAACGCCAGACACCGCGCAGATCGGTTGGCAGGTTATCGACAGATTCCCAATTTTTGTTTTTGGCCACCGCATGCCGCCGGGCCGCGAAAGTCACCAACAAGGCCTCGAAGATTATCCCGCCCATGAGCGCTATGCCCGCCAGAAAAACACCGGAAAGACCGCGGGCATAACCGACAGACAGCGTCACTGCCACAAATAGAAGCCTTCCAATGCCGGCTCGTCCGACTTCATGGTTATGGCCATGGCGGATTAAGAGTCCCTGAAAATACCTGCGCCAAGCGATCGTTCCCGGCCATAAAAAAAGAAGAGACAATACGATGTGCGCGCGTGTCGCTACTTCCCGATTGAGACCGAAGAGTCTTGCAATGACTGTGTTGAAAATGGGGGGCCAGACAAGAACTATCAGCAGAGCTGTGAGCAGACCGCTCGCTAGAAGCATGAATCGCCACAGGGCCCTCCTGGAGGCTTGGGTGGGGGCGAGCGCATTGGATGCGTGCAACAGCATGATGATGGGACTTTCAAAGAGGATAGCGACGGTCTTGGCCACTCCCACGGCCGCGAGGTTCGAGAGCGCTTCCGGCATGCGGGTCAACGTCATTGTGATCGCCGGATCACCGAATGCCATGGTCACATCGCTCAGCGATAGGGGAAGAAACTGAAGCCACAGGGTAGAGAGCGTGAGCGGTTCCGGTTTTGTCTGCGGGGATAGATCGAGGGGACTACCTTGCATACAAAGGTTTCAGGCGGTTTATTCCAGCTTCTAAAGCGGATCCCTGCAGGAGCTTGAAATTATTCAGGGACAGCCATTCAGGGTTGTACACCGTCTCCAGATAGCGATCTCCTCGATCAGGGTTGACCATGAGAATCCGTTGGGGGTGCGCTTGCAGTCCGGCAAATGCCAAGCCTGCGGCCACGATGGCGCCAGTCGAGGCGCCAAGGAGCAAACCCTCCCTGCGCGCCAGCTCATGGCAAACGGAAAACGCAAGTTCGTCTTCAATGGAATAGGCGGCAGAGAGGACCGCGTCTTGGAAATTGGGCGGGACATAACTGAGACCCAGACCCGACATTTTATAAGGACGAGGCGGGGTGCCGAAAATCACTGACCCGGCCACATCCACGCCTACGAAGCGGACCGTGCTCGCGTGTTGTTTGAAATATTTAGCCATGCCCGCCAATTGACCGGCGGTGCTCACGCCGACGATGATCACATCGGGAGCTCCATCGAAAGCTGACGCGATCTCCGGCGCTGTGTACAAGGCATGCGCATCGGGATTGGAGGGATTATTATGCTGGCATGGATACCAGGCGCCCGGAATTTCCTTTGAAAGTTGTCGAGCCTTCGCCATCCTGGCGATCACCATGGACCCGTGAGAATCTGCGGCGCTAAGAGGGATTTCAATTATTTCAGCGCCGTAGGCGCGCAACATGCGGCGGACGGGAGGCGGGCACTTGGCGTCCACCACGATGATAACACGGTAGCCGCAGGCCGCGCCGAGCATAGCCAGCCCGATGCCGAAATTTCCGGAACTCGATTCAACGATAGCGCCTCCGGATTTGAGCCAACCCTTGGCTTCAGCCTCGCGGATAAGATAGGCCGCGTTCTTTTCCTTGATGCTTCCTCCGGGATTGCAGGATTCGAGCTTAAGAGAGAGTTCGTGACGGCGGCAGACATCCCCCATGCGATTGATTCGCACAATAGGGACCTGACCCAAGGCCTCACTGACATCGCGAGAGATGTGGCTGATAGGATAGGCCTCTTTACGGAGTTCTGCGCTTGGAGAATGAATTGATATGCTTGATCCTCCAAAGCTGATCCTGCTTCCTTAATATAAAGGTTTGGACCGTGTCATTGATCTTTTCCGCGCCTTCAATAGGGACTATCCTGGTCGTCGCCTCTTGGACCGCATAGGCAAAATCTCCGGAAACAAAAATTTCAGTGATCTTCGGATCCTGAATATGGAACTCTTTCCATTCTTCAAAATGTTCCTTGATATGGTTGTCCCGATAATCCGCCCAGCTGCTGTTCTTGTGCAGACCCTCGTAGATGAGCAATGCGGGGTCCATCACCTCGGCGAGGAGATCCAGGCTTCTTGACTCCATCGCCAATTTATAGCGGCTGAGCACGAACGTCACTTGGAATTCCGATGTTTCCGGTGTAACCAAAACACGCGGTTGGGTGAGAGCGCTATTTCCAAATACTGCGATCATTACGAAGCTTGAAACGAACAGACGGCGCGTGATTTTCAGCATGTGAGCTCCTCTCTTCTGAGTTTTTATAAATCGCTCAGTTATTTCGTTACGCTTCCTAAAGAGTCGAAGGCTCACAACGCAACCTTGACGAAGTAGGCAAGGGCGTCGATTCGGCCTTGGCGCTTGACCGTCAGCCAAATGTTGTATTCACCGTTGGGAAGCGTCTTCTCGGATTCTTCCATGGACATGAACGATAGGACCGGACCGGCAAGCTTGCC
>CAZGVK010000132.1:0-4648 GCA_964529095.1 uncultured Elusimicrobia bacterium | reverse complement strand
TCAAGCGCGCCCTTTCGATCCCGCTGTTCCTCACTTCTTTGTGGCTGCTTTGGGTGCTGTGGCGCCTGCTGGGAGCACCCGCAGGGACGGACGCTTTATGGAAGGCATGGTCGCCTGAAGCCGTCATGCAGGCGCGCAGTTCCGGCAAGACTGTTTTCGTCGACTTCACGGCGAGCTGGTGCCTTTCCTGCCAGGTGAATAAACGCCTCGTCCTTTCGCGCCCGGACATCAAGGCCGCGCTCAAAAAGGGCGCCGCGTTTAAGGCCGACTGGACCGACAAGAACGCCGCCATCGAGGCGGAGCTCGCCAAGCATGGACGCGTGGGCGTCCCGCTGTATCTCGTCTATCCGAAGGGGGGGGAGGCCGTCATCCTTCCGGAGATTTTGACGCCGAGTCTCGTATTGGAGACGCTGGGAGAAACATCCCATTGACAACATGTTATGGCGTCGCCAAAGTTGTCCATCTCATCACCCGCCTGGATCTCGGCGGGGCCCAACAAAATACGTTGCACACCGTGCGTCATTTGGATCGATCTAAATTCGAAACAGTTCTGGTGTGCGGGGCGGGTGGAATGCTCGATGATGAGGCGAGCCAAGATCCGCGGCTGCGGATTATTTTCATAGAGTCCCTGCGCCGGGAGATATCGCCATTGCGGGATCTCTTGGCGTTGCTGGAGGTGGCCAAGATTTTACTTTCCGAAAAACCGGCGATCCTTCATACGCATAGCTCTAAAGCGGGAATCCTGGGGCGCTTTGCCGCCGCCCTGACGGGAGTGCCCATCGTCATTCATACCTATCATGGCTTCGGGTTCCATGATCGCCAGCCGGCGATTGTAAAAACGGCGTATGTTATTTTAGAGCGGCTTTGCGCCCATTTGACCAGCGTTTTGGTTTTTGTTTCGCGGGCCAATATAACGTACGCAGTTGAGCAGCGCCTGGTGCGTCCGCAGTCCGCAGTGCTCATCCGTTCCGGCGTGAAGCTCTCAGACCTGCCCGCGCCGGTGGACCCCGCTCGACTTAAAATGTCCGTCGGCGTCGGCCGGCACAAGCTTCTTGTTGTTTCCATCGGCAACTTGAAGCCGCAGAAAAACGCCGGCGACTTTGTCTCGGCCGCCGCCGTCGTTCTTGCCGCGCTCCCGGAGACGCGCTTTGTTTTCCTTGGAGACGGCCCTCAGCGCCGCGCGCTCGAGGCGCGCGCTTTTTCCATGGGTCTTGAGGGCCGTGTCCTTTTTCTCGGCTGGCGGCGCGATACGGCGCAATGGCTCGCCTCCGCCGACGTTTTCGTGCTGACCTCTCTCTGGGAAGGCCTGCCGCGCTCTCTCGTCGAGGCGATGAAAAGCGGCCTGCCCGCCGTCTGTTATGCGACCGACGGCGTGACGGACATAATCCAAGACGGTGTCAACGGCTTTTTGGTCGAACCCGGCGACCATGCCGCTTTGGCGCGGAATGTCCTCCTCCTCCTCCAAGACGAGCCTCGGCGCAAGGCGTTCGGGGGTGCCGCCGCCGCCGCCATCGGCCCGGAGTTCGACATCGATGGAATGGTGCGCGCGCAGGAAGCGTTATATGTTCGCGAGCTGGAAAAACTTTGCCCGGACATATTGAGCGCCCATCAAAATTAGTTATAGTGGATGCCGTCGCCACTTTTAAGGAGGCTTTGTTTATGACCAAATACACCGTTCCGGCACAGGGCGCTCAGATCGGCTATACAAACGGCAAGCTGCAGGTGCCCGATAACCCGATCATCCCTTATTTCCCCGGAGACGGCACCGGCCTCGATATTTGGAAAGCGACACAGATCGTGCTCGACGGTGCCGTGGAGAAGTCTTACGGGGGCAAGAAGAAAATCGCGTGGATGGAAGTTTACGCGGGCCTCACCGCGCTCAAGCGCTACGATAAGGATACCGTCCTTCCTCAAGAGACCCTCGATGCGTTCCGAAACTATCGCGTCGGCATCAAGGGACCGCTGACGACCCCGGCCGGTTCTTTTAAATTTGTTTGCTTGGACTGCGCGGCCGAGCTCAATGACCGCCCCGGCGCCTGCCCGAAGTGCGGGTCGGAGTGGATCACTCCGCGTTTCCGATCCGTCAACGTTGCCTTGCGGCAGAAGCTTGATTTGTATTCTTGCGTGCGCCCGGTCCGTTGGTTTACAGGCGTGCCCTGCCCCGTGAAGTCTCCCGAGAAGCTCGATATTGTCTTATTCCGCGAGAATACCGAAGATATTTATGCCGGCATCGAGTACCAGCAGGGAACGCCTGAATGTAAAAAGGTTTACGACTTTCTCAGCAAGGAAATGGGCGCCAAAATCCCCTTTGCCGATTCCGGCATCGGCATCAAGCCGATCTCGATTACCGGCACTAAGCGTCTTGTGCGCATGGCAATCCAATATGCGCTTTCCCGCAAAAAGCCCTCCGTGACTCTCGTCCACAAGGGCAATATCCAGAAATTCACCGAGGGGGCCTTCCGTGATTGGGGTTACGAGGTGGCGACGCAGGAGTTTCGCGATCAGATCGTGACGGAGGCTGAACTCTGGGACAAGCACGCCGGCAAGATGCCGACCGGGAAGGTCCTTATCAAGGATCGCATCGCCGACCAGACCTTCCAGCAGCTGCTCCTGCGTCCTGATGAGTATTCCGTTCTCGCCACTCCCAACCTCAACGGCGACTATCTCTCCGATGCGGCGGCGGCGCAGGTCGGCGGCTTGGGCATTGCGCCCGGCGCCAATATCGGCGACGGTGTCGCAATTTTTGAGGCAACACACGGCACCGCGCCAAAATACACCAATAAGGACCAGGTCAATCCAGGATCCTTGATCCTTTCCGGCGTCATGATGCTCGAACACCTCGGCTGGCAAGAGGCGGCCAATTTGGTCATCGCGGGCTTTGAGGCGACAATCGCCGCGAAGACCGTGACCTACGATCTTGAGCGGCAGATGCCGGGCGCCAAGAAAATTAAGTGCTCGGAATTCGGCGCGGCGATCGTCCGGAACATGGGTGCTACTTGCGTTGCCGTGTAGGCAGGAAGCAGCTCGCGTGTCATCCGGGCATGTGCGCAAACTTCTGACGGAATTGTATTCCCGCTACAGCGGCTGAAACTCCTTTTGGCACGTGCGGATGCGGATCTTCAGCGCGCCGGCGACAGATCCATGTGATCTAAGTTGCTAGAATGACGTGTGCCTTACTCTAAGCGTGATGCTCCCAACTGTGACTGGTGCCTCTATAGGAAGAATTGTTTTTACGAGCTTCTCGGCACCAAGGAGTCGAAGAAGGCTTGGCGTGAGATTCGCCTTGCCAATGCCTTCAAACGCGGCGAAGTTGTTTTCCATGAGGGCGCTATGCCCTACGGTGTCTATGTCGTCTGCACGGGCAAGGTCAAGATATACAAATCAAGCCGCACCGGCCAACAACTTACTACCCGCGTCGAGTCGCCCGGCGACCTGCTGGGTCATGTGACCATGCTCGCCGATGATGGCCCCTACACCGGCACCGGAGAGGCGCTTGAGCCTAGCGTGGTGTCGATGATCGACAAGAGCACCCTCTATAATTTTCTCTCAAAATATCCGCATGCCTCGCACGCGCTGATGAAGGAACTTGCCAAGGATGTGCGCCGCGGGGAGAACAAGGCGCGCGACATCGCCTTCAAGCCCGCGCGCGGACGTCTGGCCGATACTCTTATCCGCATGATGGTGGGGGGAAAACCGTACCCTGTCGTCGCCGGCATCAAGCGCCGCGACCTCGCCGAGATGGCGGGGCTCACAATTGAGACCACGGTGCGTCTTCTTAAGGATTTCGAGAAACGCCAGGTCCTGCGCAAGAAAGACAAGGATCTCCTGATCCTCAGCACGGATCACCTGCACGCTCTCGCCGGTGTTTAGGTATTGAAGAGGCGGTCGCCCGCGTCGCCCAATCCCGGGATGATGTAGCCGTTTGAGTTCAGCACGGCGTCCACTGCCGCGGTATAGACGGGGACTTCGGGATGGTCCTTGTGGATGCGGACGACGCCTTGCTTTGAAGCGACCAAGCTCAGGAGCGCGATGTTTTCGGCGCCTGCGGTCTTAAGGATGACGATCGCTTCTGAAGCGGAGCCGCCGGTCGCGAGCATGGGATCGCACAGCACGACGAAATATTTCGATATATTCCTTGGCAGGCGGACGTAATAGCGGACGGGATTTAAGGTCTTCTCGTCACGGTACAGGCCAATGTGGCCAATCGCCGCATTGGGCTCTAGTTCCAGGAGGCCCGGCGTCATGCCGAGCCCGGCGCGAAGGATCGCAACGAAGGCAAGCGGCTCATCAAGGATCATGGCGGGCGCTGTCCGCAGCGGAGTTCGAACTGTCGTCTTGCGCGTGCGCGCGTTCTTGAGCGCCTCATAGCCCAGGAGCATGGCCGCTTCGGCCAATAGTCGTCGGAAGTCAAGAGGGTTGGTGGTCTTGTCACGCAGGCGCGCGAGTTTATCTTGAACGAGAGGATGATCGCTGACGAATAGTTTGGGCATGCTATTCTCCGATGACATCGAGCACGACTGATTTTGTGCGGACGGCTTTGGGGGAAATTCTCAGCGCCGCGCGGTAGGTTTTTTCACCGAGATCGAGTTTGGCGACATCGTCGGCATGGAGGACTGCGACCGGCTCATTTTTAGCGACGCGATCGCCG
>CAZGVK010000131.1:0-2958 GCA_964529095.1 uncultured Elusimicrobia bacterium | reverse complement strand
TTGAGCATGAGGCCTCGACCTCCAAGATCGGCGAGGACCAGCTCTTCTACCTGCGTCAGCGCGGGCTTTCCGTCGAGGACGCCGTCGGCATGATCGTCAACGGCTTCTGCAAACAGGTTTTCAACGAACTGCCGCTCGAGTTCGCCGTCGAGGCGCACAAGCTCATGAGCATCTCTCTGGAAGGGAGTATCGGTTAATATGCTGAACATCGCGAATCTTCATGTGAAAGTCGGCGACAAAGCCATCCTCAGGGGATTGAATCTCAAGGTGAATTCCGGCGAGGTCCATGCGATCATGGGACCTAACGGGTCGGGCAAAAGCACTCTTTCCTATGTTCTCGTCGGGCGCCCCGGTTACACGGTTACCGAGGGACGGGTCGAATATGAAGGCAAAGATTTCTTAAGTCTTGATCCGGAAATTCGCGCGCGCGAGGGCGTATTTCTTGCGTTTCAGTATCCAGTCGAGATTCCCGGCGTGTCGAACAAGTATTTTCTGAAGGCCGCGTATAACGCGCAGCGCAGGCATCGCGGCGAGCCGGAGATGGACGCCGGCGCCTTCCTTAAGTTTATTAAGGAGAAGGCCAAGTCAGTCGAGATGGATCCATCCTTTCTCAATCGCTCGGTCAATGAAGGCTTCTCCGGCGGCGAAAAAAAACGCAACGAGATTCTCCAGCTCGCCGTGCTCGAGCCCAAGTTGGCGCTTCTTGACGAGACCGACTCCGGCCTCGACATAGACGCGCTGAAGGTCGTCGCCGCCGGCGTCAACCGCATGCGCGATCCGCGCCGGGCCTTTGTGGTCGTGACCCATTATCAACGCCTACTCGACTACATCATCCCTGATTATGTTCACGTTCTTTCCGGAGGACGAATCATTAAGTCCGGCGGGAAGGAGTTGGCTCACGAGCTTGAGAAGAGAGGCTACGGCTGGATCGAGGAAGGAGTCCCCGCTTGATTGCGGAGGCCCTGGCCGCCCAGAAGGAAGGCTGGCGGTACACTCCTGCTTTGGCCCTCACGGGCCCGGATTTCGCACCCGCCGGCGTGCCCGCGCGCATCGAGCCGCTCGGCGGCCGCGTATTATGCCCTGTGGGGTTCCACCGCGCAGCACTTGTCAACGGCCGCTGGGAGGCCAAACACGCGGTGCTTCAATTGCCTGCGGGCGTGAGCGTCGAGCCCTTCTCGGCCTTCACCGGCCTCGATGAGCTGAGAGATCATCCGGCGCCGTCAGACATGCCGCTCGCGCGGAGGGCCGGCGCCGCGCGCGACGGCTGCGTCATCCGCATCGCGCGCCATGCGCGCGCCGACCGCCCCATCCATCTCATCCACATCTCGGAGGCGTCATCCTTCGCCGAGTTCTCGCAGGTGCGCGTGCTCGTCGTTCTCGAGCCGGGTGCCGCGGCGGAAATAGTGGAAGAGACCTTGTCCTTCGGCGCCGTCCCATCGTGGAAGAATGTCCGCACCCAGATCGTTCTCGGCACGGGCGCTTTCCTGCGCCATCACCGCGTCGTCCGCGAGGGGCGCCAGGGGCGGCTGACGCTCGGCCTCGAGGTTGTTCTTGGCACCCGTGCGCGCTACGAGTCTCATGCCCTGAATCTCGGCGGCCTGTTTGCGCGCGAGGACCTGCGCGTCCGCATCGAAGGAGAGGGCGCGGAATGTTCGCTCAACGGCTTGGCGCTTCTCGGCGGTGTTGAGTTTGCCGACTGCCATACGGTCGTTGAGCATCTTGGCGTCGGCGGAACGACCCGCCAGTTGTACAAGGCGGTCATAGACGACAAGGCGCGTTTCGTTTTCAATGGCCTGATCTCTGTCAAGCCGGGAGCGCAGAAGACCGACGCGCAGGTCTACAATAAAAATCTGCTTCTCTCGGAGGACGCGCGCGTCAACACCAATCCCGAGTTCAAGATTCTCGCCGACGATGTGTCGTGCAAGCATGGCGGCGCTGTGGGCCAGCTTTCGCTCGAGGCGCTTTTTTATCTGCGCTCGCGCGGCATCGGCGCGGGAGAGGCGCGCCGTCTGCTCGTCTACGCTTTTGGCTCGGAGATGGTCGACCGCATCGCGCTTGAGCCGTTGAAGTTGGCGCTTGCGAACGCTCTGCACGGGCGCATGCCCAAGGAGAATTCCTGAGATGGCGCTGCTTGACATCAAGAATATTCGCGCGGACTTCCCGATTTTAAAACGACTTGTGCACGGCAAGCCGCTCGCCTACCTCGACAACGCGGCGACGACGCAGAAGCCGCGTCAGGTGATTTCAGCCCTTGTTGATTTCTACGAGAAGCACAACGCGAATGTGCACCGCGGCGTCCACTCGTTGTCCGAGGAGTCGACGAGCATGGCGGAGGCCACGCGCACGAAGCTCGCTGTATTCCTCGGCGTGGCGAAGCCGGAAACATTGATCTTCACGCGGAATGCGACCGAGTCGATCAATCTTGTGGCATGCTCCTGGGGGCGCAAGTTTTTAAAGGCCGGAGATGCCGTCCTCCTCACGGAGATGGAGCATCATTCAAACATCGTGCCCTGGCAGCTTCTCGCGGCGGAACGCGGCCTTAAGCTTGAGTTCATTCCGGTGTTGCCCGACGGCACGCTTAACATGGAAAAAGGCAGGGAGCTTTTGGCCAGGGGGCCAAAACTATTCTCGTTTACGGCCGTTTCCAATGCTATCGGCACGGTCAACCCGGTGGCGGAGTTGATTGCGCTCGGCAAAGCGGCGCTGGCGACGATACATGTTGATGCCTGCCAATGGGCGCCGCACCGGGCGCTGGATTTAAAAAGCTGGGGCGCGGATTTTGTCTCCTTCTCCGCGCACAAGATGCTGGGCCCCACGGGCATCGGCGTGCTCTGGGGCCGGGAGCAGCTCCTCGACGCGATGGACCCATTTCTCGGCGGCGGCGACATGATCTCGCGGGTGACGCTCGAGAAGTCAACCTGGAACGAGTTGCCCTACAAATTCGAGGCGGGCACGCCG
>CAZGVK010000130.1:0-23541 GCA_964529095.1 uncultured Elusimicrobia bacterium | reverse complement strand
AACGGAATTGCACGAAAGAACGGCGCATTGAGTGAGAGAACATATAAGGGTGCGGAGTACTCAGCGTTTGCGCGCGCAAACGCTACAAAGGGGGTCTGTTTCAGTGAGCGCAAGTGGTCCTCTTTCGGTGAGATGCTAAAGGGGGTGTAAGGGGGACGCTCTACCGCTGAGCTAACGGCCCTTTCTCCAACGAAGAATAACAGATTTTGGCCGCATCTGTTGCGACAACCCCAGACTGCGCGCATCCCCGTTCGACACGAGGAGGTGTCCGCACACCCAAATCTTGCCGGGCAAAGCAATGCCGAAAATTCACAAAATAGATTTGCTATGCTCATCATGTTGCGGGGCCGTGGTGTAGCTGGCCTAACACGCCGCCCTGTCAAGGCGGAGATCGCGGGTTCAAATCCCGTCGGCCCCGCCAGCTTTAAGACGCAAACCGACTGAATCATCGGCGGAGATCGCGCCAAGGACGGATCGGCGCGGTCTCCGTCTCTTTTTCGGCCCCTTGACGTTGTGCCATTTCTGTGCCAAACTTAGGGCATGGCACGGATTTACCAGCGGTTCGGAAAGAAGGGCATCTACTGGTACTTGGATTATGCCGTGGAGGGCCGTCGCGTCCGCAAGCGGATCGGAAAATCCAAGCGCATCGCAGAGCTCGCCCTGGCCGATATCGAGGTCAACCTCGAACGCAAAGAGGCTGGCTTTGCGGTCAAGGACCGCGCGCTCACTGCCTTCATAGAAGAGTACCTGCGCTACGCCGAGGCGAATAAGGCCAAGAAGTCCTACGAGCGCGACATCTTGACCCTCAAACACTTCACCGGGTTCATCGAGGCCGACAAGCTCAGCGGCGTGACCGCGACCAAGCTTGAAGCCTACAAGGCCCACCGCCGAGGCAGCGGCGCCAAGCCGGCCACGCTCAACCGTGAACTGAACACCATCAAGGCCCTGTTCAACAAAGCCGTGGCCTGGGGCGCCCTCGCCGATAACCCGGCGAAAACGGTCAAGAAGTTCCGGGAGCCGCGCAGGCAGATCCGCTACCTGAGCAAAGAAGAGGCGCGGACTTTGCTTGTGGCGGCCGACGGGCACATGAAGCCCATCATCGAGACCTTCCTGCTCACTGGGCTCCGGCGCGGCGAGTTGATTCACCTGACTTGGACCGATATCGACTTTAAGAACAAGATACTGTCAGTCCAAGGCAAAGGCGACTGGCAGCCCAAGGACTACGAGACGCGCCATATCCCGATGACTCCCAGGCTCGCGGAACTCCTGCTGAACCATCCACGGAAAGAAGACATCTTCGTCTTCGTGAATCGCCAAGGCCAGCCCGTCGATCCCGATGTCCTTTCCCACGATTTCCTTAAGTTGGTCCGCAGCCGGGGGATCAAAGGCGCCTCGATCCACACGCTGCGCCACAGCTTCGCCAGCCACTTGATAATGAGCGGCGCCGATCTCTACACGGTCCAGAAGCTTCTCGGCCACTCCAGCATCAAGACCACGGAAATTTACGCGCACCTGGCGCCCGACTACCTAAAGGCCGCCATGCAGCGGCTCACTTTTTGATTCCGACTCCGCTCAAACACCTATTATTTCGTGTTTCGCGATTTGCGAAATGCGAAATAACCTGTTATACTGAAGACATGAAATCAGCTATCGGCGGGTTGAAGCCCCAGGACGTGCTTGTCCTGCTGAAAATGGCGGCATCAAAGGATCGCTCCTGGAGGCTCGTCGATTTGGCCCAGGAGCTTGGCCTGTCGCTGTCCGAGGTCAGCATGGCCCTCGAGCGGGCCAAGCGCGCACGGCTGATCGACAGCTCGAAGAAGAACATCATCTGGCCGTCTCTGCTTGAGTTCGTGCTTCACGGGCTCAAGTACGTCTACCCGGCAGAGCCCGGCGCGCTTTGCCGCGGAGTGCCAACGGCTCATTCGGCACCGCCGCTGTCGAAAAAGATCGTTTCCGAAGCCGACGAGCAGTATGTCTGGCCTTCGGGTCACGGAACAGTCCGCGGCCAGGCCATCGAGCCCCTTTACGATTCGGTTCCCTTGGCGGCCAGCAAGGACCCGGAGCTTTACATACTGCTGGCGTTGGTGGACGCCCTGCGGGTCGGTCGCGCCCGTGAGCGCCAAATCGCCGGTGAGGAGTTGAAGCGCCGCCTGCATGCCGCCTAGAAAATCCTCCCGCAACGTCGAGATGCTGGGTATCGTCGCCAAAGGCCTCCAAGGGCTCAAGGACGAGGTCGTTTTTGTCGGCGGTGCCACGATCGATCTCTTCATCACGGACCCTGCGGCGACCGGGACGCGAGAAACGGACGACGTGGATTGCGTCATCGAACTGGTCGGCAAGGCCAAGTATTACGCCCTGGAAGAAAGGCTCCGCGCCCTCGGCTTTAAGAATCCGATTGATGAGGAGAAGCCGGTCTTGTGCCGCTGGAAGTTCCACGGGATCAAGGTGGACGTGATGCCGACCGATGCGTCCGTTCTCGGGTTCAGCAACCGCTGGTATCGGGACGGTATGGCTCACTCGGAGGCATTCGACCTTCCGAACGATGAGCGCGTCTCCGTCTTTTCTGTTCCCTACCTGCTCGCCTCGAAGCTAGAAGCCTTCCACGGCCGCGGCCACGGCGACTTCATGGCCAGCAAGGATATCGAGGACATCGTCGCACTCATCGACGGCTGCCCGAATGCCGAACAAAAAGTCTCCACAGCTCCGGCCAACGTGCGCAATTATCTTAGCCAGGAGTTCAAACAATTGCTGGCCGACATGGCCTTCCTGACAAGCTTGGAAGGCCATCTCAATTCCGGTTCCGCCGTGCGTGAGCGCCTCGATCGTTTCCTCGGCATCACACGCCGTCTCGTCTAAGATTCCGTCGATTCCCAGCCTGAGGCCGATTGCGTATGCGTCATATGTTCAAGATCCATTCCCCCTGAGCCCGCGGCCCGAACCTCGTTTCGTATCGAGTCAATGACGAAGCCGTCGATCCGCTTCCAAATATAAGAGGCGAATCCAGAACTCCTGACATAGACCCCGCCGTCTCCGTCGAGCATCGCGCCGATTAGCTCCGCGTGCGTGCGGACCCAAACCTGTCCGCTTTTTTGTCTCGCCGGTTTGCCATCGTTTACATATGGCAAAGCCAACTGAACACCCCGAACTCTTTGCGCAGGCAAACGCTCCGGCAGGATTGGCCCACATCAACGGCCGCTGCCTGCTGCAAACCCGCGATAAACACCGGGTCATCAGCGTGTCAGGTATCGTCCTGGCGCAATACGCCGTTGGTGATCGCATGTCTGAGGCCCATGCCATGGTCGGCCTCGTTGAGCAAGGTCACGCCGATCAAAACGACGTGGCGCGTGCGTTCGGCTGCTCAACGCGGACTGTGCGTCGATGCCAGGAGCGTTTCACGGAAGGCAGCCTACCCGCGTTGGCGCGGACGGTCGGCTATCCCAAGGGCCGCCGTCGTTTGCTACAGCCGCGCGACCGGTTGGGTCGCTGTCATAAATAAAAAGGCCAGGCAGCAACATGCTCACACAACTCACGAGGTCGCCGTCTGAGCCGATTTCGGCTTTGCTCTGGGGTAGAAGCGGTTAAGAAGTTCAAACGAGCGGGTTGGACGGGCGCATCTTACTCGCAATACCTTGCGGGCCATGCGGATCAATATCGCTTGTGGCTGAGAAATGTCTTCCGCCGACCAGGGAGGGTCGACGCACGGGAGTGGACCATTTGGCAGCACTCGGATAATACTCGCGTGAAGGGCATTCATGGCTTGGTCGACCAAAATGTATTTAATGGTAGCGAAGAAGAATTCCAATCATTGCTCAAGACGCGGACTGTCCAGCAGACGCGCACCGGTGCTTTGCCGCTCACTCAAAAGTGACCGCTTGTGCTCACTGAAATAGACCCGCCGAATAGCGTTGGCGCGCGCCAACGCTTGGTGCTCCGTACGCCGTATTAGGATCTCAACGTCAAAGTGCCGTTCTTTCGTGCCATGGTGCTGGCTCGTCTATTTAACATTCCTTAAGTCTTACAAAAATCCGACTCAGTCAATCATCGCAGACCCTTAGCCGGCGCGCGACACGGTCCATTCCTTCTTCAATTGCAATCCGCGGCTTCCAGCCGAGATCTCTTTTGGCGGCCGAGATATCAAACCAGTGGGCGGTGGTCATGGTGTCGACCATGAATTTTGTGAGCGGCGGCTCCGAGGATAGCCGAAGCGCCTTCCAGGCCCCCTCGCATGCGGCGGCGAGGGCGTAGGCGACTTTCTTCGGCACGCGCTTCTTCACCGGCCCCAGGCCGGCGGCAGCCAGCATGCGCTCGACGATCTCCCAGAACGGGCGGGGATCGTCGCCGGATAAAAAGTACGCCTTGCCCGCGATCTCCGACAGCGGCGAGAGCTGGATCGCGGCCAGAATATGAGCGGACACGGCATCGTCCACGTAGATCGTGTCCACGAGCTTATTGTCGTCGCCAATGCGAAACAGCTTTCCAGCGCGGGCTCTCGCCACCACGCGCGGCAATAAATTGCGATCCCCCGGGCCCCAGATGAAGTGCGGGCGCAAAGACACCGTGGAGAACCGGTCGCAATTTGCGGCCAGAACCAACTGCTCGGCAAGCGCTTTCGTCCGCGAATAAAACGAGTCGAACGCAACGGGGAAGAGCGCCTGCTCGTTGGCGCCCTCGATGTCTCCCCCATGGAACACGACGCTAGGCGAACCGGTGAAGACGAACTTTCGAATGCCCTGCTCTTGGCACGCGCGGAGGATGTTCTTCGTTCCGTTGACGTTGACCGCATGGAAGTCATCATACGCTCCCCATAGGCTTATTTTTGCGGCGGCGTGAAACACGATATCTCGATCGTCACAGGCGGCACTGAGCGTCTCGTAGTCAACAATATCGCCGCGCACGGAATCGATGCCGAGCGCTGAAAGATCCGCATAGACGCCGCGCCCGAACACGCGCACGTCATCTCCGCGCTCGCGCAGCTTACGCGCAAGCGCATGGCCCAAGAAGCCGCCCCCCCCCGTCACGAGCGCCCTCACACGGATTGACGCAAGCCGATCTTCCTGCGCGCCCAAATCGCCAGCGCGGGGCGGTTTATTTTCGCATTATGGCGGGTATCCACCGGAAAGGCCGGATGAAACAAAATGTCTTTAATGTCCCGCGTGAATTCCGGCCTTCCCTGAATTTCTAAAATTTCTTTCTTCAGCTCCGCGCTTGGCGCTATTCCAGGTTCAAGCTCCACGCACAAAACCGGATTCAATCCCACGCCAACCAAGGCCGTGCGCTTGACCTGGGGGTGCCCGTTGAAAACACCTTCAACGCAGATCGTGTAATGTTCCCCCTTCTTAAGCTTGACCCGGTGAGCTTTGCGTCCGCAGAACCAAATCCGTCCGCGGTCATCGAAATAGCCCAGATCGCCCATGCGATGCCAAAAAGTGTTTCCATCTCTGATCTTGGCCTGCGCTCCGTCCAATGCGCGCCGGAAATACTCGCCCGTCACCACAGGCCCACGGACGGCGATCTCTCCGAGCGTTCCGCACGGCACGCGCAGATCCTCGGACCAATTGGTGATCGCTCCATCTTCGATGCCAATCACCGCGGCCTCGATGCCTTTCACGGGCCGACCGATGCAGATGCCCTCGCCGCGTAAAGTCCGGGCCGCTGTTTCCGACGCTATCTCCGCGGACGCAATCAAGGACACCGGCAATGCCTCCGTCGCGCCATAGGGGGTGTAAATGGGGATGTCGGGAAGAAGTAATTTTGAAAAAATAGCCAACGTCTTGGCCGACACCGGAGCGCCGGCTGAGATCACGCGTTTCAACGTCGGCAGCGCAATCCCATGATGGGCGCCGAATCGGCCCACGCGGTCAAGCAGGGCGGGCGAGCCGAATAATTGCTGGATGCGGTATTTTTGAATCGGGGCGATGATCGCCATCGGGTCCACTTTCCCGGGCCGAGTGAAATCCATGTCGCCAATGACGACGGTCTGGCCTAAAGCGAGATCGAATAGGCCGAACAGCGGAAAAGTCACCAAGGAAAGTTCCCCTTCCTTTATATCGAACAACTCGCGCAGTTGCTCCACTTGCGCGGAGAACATCCCATGTTCATAAACCACGCCTTTCGGGGCACCCGTGCTGCCGGAGGTAAATAGAATCGCGGCGCGCTCATCAGCACGAACGGGCGGAAGATCAAACGCGCGCGCGCGGCCAAGCTCGCGCAGTGTCTCAAGCGTGGGCATGCCAAACCCAGGGCCGCCGACAGCTACCTTCAACCGCGCGCTCGGCGCCCAGGCGCCAAGCACGCGCGCAAGATGCGCCTTGGCTGAACCAATGAATGCGTCGGGCTCGGCCTCGGCAAGACAGCGGCCCATATTCGAGAACCCGATGCCCGGATCAATAAGCGCCGGGGTCAGGCCGGCGCGAAATAGAGCGAAGCTCACGGCGAAAAAATCGCGAGAGGGCGGAATCAGAACGGCCACCCGATCGTTTTTCTTCGCCCCGGCGCGCAGAAATCCGCGCGCCAGCCACTCGACATCTCGACCAAGGTCCGCATAGGTGGTGATCCCATCGCGATGAATCAAGGCGGGCTGGGCGCCAAGACGCTTGACGTTATCAAGCAGGCGCGAGACCAAGTCCACTGCCATCATGCTGGAACGGGCCGGGCGACAAAGTCCTTGATGAGCGGCACGACCTCCTCAGGGGAATCTTCCAGGAGAAAGTGGCCGCTCTCCGGAAAGCGCACAATCGTCGCCTTCGGGAAGCGCGCGATCCACTCGTTGAGAAAAGCCTCATCGAACACCCAGTCCTTCATGCCCCAGGCTAACAATAACGGCGTTTCCTTAAATAGGCTGAGCTTGCTCTCGGTTGCGATGACCGCGCTCCAGGCAGCGTCGCCGGGGCCAAGCGGTATATCCTCCACGAAGCGGTGCACCGCCCGACTTGCATTCCATCCGTTATAAGGCGCAAGGTAGCCGTCCATGACCTCCGGCGAGAGCCGCACTTTGGCCGTGCAGGATTTAAGCACGAGCGTGCGCATAATTCCTGAGAGGCGCAAAAAGATTCCCAGCCCGCCGCGCATCACGCGCAAGCCCAACGGAAATGTCTTCTCCGGCGGCAAACGAAAGCAGGAGGAGTTGAGAACGACGATCGCCTTGATCCGTTCCGGGTGGCGCAGCGCCCAGGACAGGCCGATCATGCCGCCCCAGTCATGCACGACGAGGGTCACGCGGCCGGTCGCGGCCACGCGCTCCATGAAATAATCAAGATCCTCCACTCGCGACTTGAGCGTATAGCGATAATGCGCGTCATCGGGGCGATCGGAAAGTCCCATGCCCATGTGGTCGGGCACGAGGCACCGGTGGGTGCGCGACAGCGCTTTGACGACTTCCCTGAAATAAAAAGACCAGGTGGGATTGCCATGCAGCATCAGCACGGTTTCGCCAACGCCCTCGTCGAGGTAATGCATTGCAAAGCCGCCAAGGTCAAGGCGGCGGCCGGTGAAGGGATAGAGCGAAGAAGCTACCACTGCCACCCCAGCATCATGCAGTTGAGGCCCGAGCCGATGCCCAAAAATCCGACGCGGTCGCCTGAATTGAGAAAGCCCCGCTCCACGGCGAGAGCGGCCGTCAGAGGAAGGCTCACGGTGCCGATGTTGCCGAGAAACTCGTAGGTCGTAAAATCCTTCTCCGGACTGAGGCCGCAGGCCGCGAGAAAAGACGCCGCATGCGCAGCACCCACCTGGTGGCAGATCGTCTTATCTATTTCGGCGCCGCTCCAGGCGATTTCCTTCGTAAAACTCTCTAACGTGATCCGCGCCAGCTCGAGGCCGCGCTTGAGCACGGCCGGCGCGTCGGTGCGCATGAAGTCGCGGTCCCAGCGGCATAGGTCCCAATGCTGCGGCGCGGCCCCGCAGACGCCCCCGACAAGGCGCGGGCCTTGTCCGCCAAAGGATCCGTCCGTCAGAACCACCCCCACAGCGCCGGAGCCTCCGGTCAAAGTCGCCAGAGAAAGCTTGAAATGCTCCATCTCGGGATTCTCGATCATGGATTGGATCATCGCCTCATTGATCTCGCGCGCCGACTCGCAGGAGACGACAAGGCCGGCCTTGATGTGGCCCAGTTCGATGCGATTGGCGATGTCCACTATCGCCGACAAAACCCCGAGGCAGGCGTTCGAGATGTCAAACACGGCGCACTCTTTGGAAACACCGAGCTTTGCCGCCACCGCGCAGGCGGTGGCGGGCTCAGAGGACTCTCGGCATACGCCCGCGTAGATGACGACTCCAAGCTCGGACGATTTAACGCCGGCCTTGTCGAGGGCTTTGATCCCGGCGCGCGCAGCGCCTTCCGAGAGCTTGAAGCCCGGGTCCCACCAGCGCCGCTCGCGAATGCCGGTCAACGCCTCGAGCTGGCCGCGAGAGAAATGGAGCGCGCGATAGACGGGCTCGATGCGCTTCTCCAGTTCTGAAGAGGTGATGACATTCGGGGCCAATTCATAGGCGAGACCGTCTAAGGCGGCTCGGCTGTATTTCATGAAATCTTCAGCGTAAAATTTTTCATCTCATAAATCACGAGACCATCGCGCAGGAGATAGCCGTCGGCGGTCAGTGTTTTGCGTGCGGCGTCAACATCGGTCAGCCAGCACTGAACCTCCACATTCTTATTGGCGGGCGTGTACTGGCCGCGGTACAGCCACTGATGCGCGCGGCCCAGCGCCATGCTCTCAAAGCGCCCCGCTCCGGGCCAGCGGTCGCGCGCGTGGCACTTCAGCAATTCGATGAAGGATTCAAGGCCGAGCGAACCCGGGCACACCGGATCCTGATAAAAATGGGCGGCGAAAAACCACTCCGACGGATTGACGGCGCGATGGCCGACGAGTGCGCCCAGGCCCTTCGGGCCGGCGCTGTCGTATTGATCGACGCTGTCGAGCAGCAGAAGCATCGGCCCCGGCAACGCCGGCAAACCTCCCGACAACGGCAGACGGCGCGCAGAAGCGCTTGAAGGAGCGACGAACGGTTTTGCGCCGCGCAGGCCAACCTGTTGCGCCAACGAATCTCTTGTGAAAAATCCAAATTCCGTCTTCCCTTGATAGACCAGATGGCCCAAGGCGTTTCTCATCGCTATCTCATAATTCTGAATAATCATCCCTGCCGATTGGGAGACTTTTGTCATCACCACTTTTGTCGTCAATGTGCCGGTCGAGGGCGTAATCTCGATAGAGCACACCCCCTCGCCGCCGAGATTTCGGAATGACAGATCTCTTGAACTGGTTAAAGCCGAGCCGCAGTAAGCCGCCAGCCAGCCGCACGGCTGGAGCGCAACCTCAAGGGCTATGGCAAACGGCATCGTCGCTTGAGCGTTTTCGCGGAAGTACCACGCATCCTGAGGCACGTCGTACTCGGCCGCAGCCGAGGCGCCCGCCTGAAGAATAAAAGGCTCGCCTTGAACATCGACGATGCGATCGAGGAATTGATAGGGAGGACCGGGCAGTCGCGCCAAAATGCGATCCTTGTCAAAGATCTTGTATGGCTCGCCGAAGGCCTCGGAGGGGTTGCCGTTGGAATACGCCCGAATTTTCTCGGGACCGTAGAGAATGGTCTTCGTTTGGACAACCGATCGACTCCAAAGATCTTCCATATCGCGGCGAGTTGTCCCTGCTATTTTCACGGTCATATCCGTGATCTGAACGATCATCTTATCGTCGGCGTACATGAAGGCGTCGGCGACGCAGAATGGCGCGCCATCGGAAGCATACCCAAGTTCCTTGATGTGCAGTTCGTAGCGCGCCTTCTTGGTGGAGGCAAGCGCCTGCCCGCGGCACTTGAGCCGGCTGGCGATGCCGCGCACGGGCTCATGCCATACCTTCCCTTTTTCACCCACCCAGCCCATTCGCAGGAGATAGACGCGGAGCGTGTGCAAACAGCATTCGTACATCAAGGTCCCCGGCATCACGTTGTCTCCCGGGAAGTGGCAAACAAGATACCAGTCCTCAGGATGAATATCCATCTCGCCGATGGCGCGGCCCAGACCATAGCGCCCTCCGATCGGGTCCAGCTCGAGTATCCGGTCGACGAGCTTCATGCGTCCGCCGGGCAAGGTTTCAGGAACAAAGGGCAGGGCTGCGAAAGACGGGCCGAATGCCGAAGCCAAATCACCGGCACGCAGGGTTTCAAACTGCGCCGGGCTCAAGGACACCTTGCCATCAAATGGCGCCAAAGGCTTCCAATCGACGGGACGTTTTCCCGGGAACCGCTCGTTGTCCGCTTCGGCCAGCACGATGCCTCGGCCTTGCTCGAGCTCCGCCTTGGTGAAGAACCCGGCGCAGCCCTTGCGCATGGTCAACAACGGCTTGCCGTCAACCGTGGCGTCAAAGCGAAAAAAGAAAAGCCAGATGTCTTCATGCCGGCCGAACCCGTCGATGGTGATCTCATATTTAATCACCTGACCGGCAAGCGGCAGATGATCTGAGAACGTCACGATCGCGTCGAGAAGACGGTAGCCCGCGTTTCCCTTTGTCTGGGAATCGATGCCCAGGTAGCCGGACAGGAAAAGATCGGCCTGACCGGCCTCGACGGCCATGCAGGTGGGAATGCGCCCGGCGTCTAAATACCAGCCTTCCTGAAGCACGTCGTGTTCGGTGACGCACGACCCGCCTTTCATCGAATTGGGCTCGCCGCTCACGGACACGATTCGATCGACGAGCATCAATGGCTGATCCGGAAGACGCACGCGCGCCGGATATAAATCGATATGGGAAAATTCTTTTCCGAGCACGGCCCCGATTTTACCGACGGCGAATTCAAGACACGCATTGCGATCCATAAAAACGGCTTTCAACGGCGACAAAGAGGGCGCGGGAACGGGCGTCGGCGTCACGACGCCGGCGGAAGCGCTCGCAAGACGCATTTGCTCTCCGATATTCCGGCTTTGCATCACGGAAAAATTATCCGCGAGCTGGAGATATAATTGGTGAGCTTGCGCGGTCAGCGCCGCGGCGTTAGTTATATTTGCGGCGGCGTTGACGGGGCCGGTGGTCGGCGTTTGAGGAGCGGCGACCGTTCCCAAAATTTGTCGCTGGTCTGCCGCGGGATGGATCAACGGCCTCTCGCGACGCGGCGGCGTCCACGACACCTGCGCAAGTCGGCCCCCGAGCGGCAGGCGCAGAAACTGCGCGGGCTTCGGCATTTCCGGCTCATGGCCCGCGCAAAAAGCGCGTGCGCCGTACAACGGACGCAAATCCACCGAGATGCGCTCGGCAATCAAGAAGGCGAGCGTTTTTAAGACACCGGACACCTCCGTCATTCCGCGGCTGTCCACGGAGCGGGCATTATGCGTGAGCGGGCCGAGTATTTTTCCGATCATGCGCGTGCATGAACCTTGCGGGCCAAGTTCGACGAAGGTACGAACGCCGTCTTCGTAAGCGGTTTTGATCAAGGCGGCGAAATTGACCGAGCGGATGGCGGCCGTCGTAATCGAGTCGGCGGCGGACTCGCGAGTGACGACATAGGCTTTCCCAAAGGCGCCCGAATAGTAGCGGATACCCTCGGGCGCATGCGTCGCGAACAAGTGCAAATCTCGATATTGCTTCTCGACGAGCTTGACGGCTGGGAAATGGACGGTGGACACGCCCTGCAAGGGCAGAAACACGCAACCAAGTCCTTCCACAAGTTTCTCCACGGCGGAACGGTAGCCGCCGATGACGCACTCAACCGGGGCATTGACGATGAGAAGCGCCACGCGCTCAGCGCCCAGAAGCGCGCGATTGACGGCGGCGGCGGGACGATCCACCACGCCGAGGACCCAGTCGACTTTTTCATTCACCGGCAAGCGCCAAAACTGGCGGGCCGCGTCGCAGGGGCCGGCAAGCTCTGAGGTAAACAGGCTCGAAGACTTCATGCGCCGTAGCATCTCATCTCGGCTCGTCCAGGCGCGCGTGGCAAAAAGTCCCGCCGTTTCTCCCAGGCTGTAGCCGATGACGGCCTTGGGGTTCACGCCAAAAACACGCAACAGATCGCTTGTCAGCGTGCCGTGCGCCACCGAGGAAAAAATGAGGGCGTGGTAGTCGGCATTGAGCTCGCTCTCGGCCTGCGCCTGCCAACCGGGCGCGAAAGCCAGGCGCCAGGGCTCCACGCGCGCGGGCGTCATTTGCCGACGCAAATAGCCGTTCTCCTGGTCCTGCCGACGCAGGATCTCAGGCCACTGCGCGCCCAACTCAGCGCTCATGCCAAGGCACTGATTGCCCGAGCCGGGAAAGACGAAGGCGAGATCGCCGCCGAGGGGTTGGCGCGCCGTGAGAAAGGCGCGGTCGCCGGCAAGCGGACGTTCGGGATTCTCGCCGATTGATTGACTCGCCGAGCGCGCGAGCGCCAGAAGTTCCTTCCAATCGCGCGCGACCAGAACGCAGGCGAGCGCTAAAGCAGGCGCTGCGCCGCGCTTGATCCACCAGCGCCGGGCCAGCGCTTCGATTCCATCACCCGGGACTTGCGCGCTCGTCCAATCAATCAGGGCGTGAAGGCCCCCGAGCAGTTGTCCGTGGTCTGCCGCCTCGATGACAAAAACCGCCTCCGAGCGCGCGCCGAGCGGCTGACGGCGCTCGGCTTCAATGGACGGATTTACGCTCTCGCATTCATGCTGTTCAAGAACGACGTGAACACAGCCGCCGTCGACTCCAAGCGAGGTCACGCCCGCGCGGCGCGGGCCATCGGCGCGGTTGCGCAGCCAATATGTGGCGCGGCGCGGCGAGTGGAAGCGCTTGCGCGCGGCGGCAAGCGGCGCGATCGGCTTTACAATGACCGGGCCGGCAGGCAAAATCTCCTGATAAAGAGACACGGCTGCTTTAACAAGTCCGGCCAAGCCCGCCGCCGCTCCGGCATGGCCGATCACGGCTTTCGAGGAAGAGAGCGCCAGCGGCAATTCGGCTTCCGCCGTTCCGAAAAAATCAACGAGAGCGGTCGCTTCGCAAACATCTTCTCTCGCCTCGCCAGAGGCATGGCACTCCAAAAGACCGATCGTGCTCGGGTCCACCTTCGCCTCATCATAGGCGCGGCGAAGCGCCTCAGCACACGCCTCGGTCGTGGCAATAACATCGTCAGCGCCGCCGCCTGAAGCCGAGCCGATCCCTTTGATAACGGCATACACGCGGTCGCCATCGCGCACGGCGTCATCAAGGCGCTTGAGCACGACGGTGGCAGCGCCCTCCCCTGGCGTTGAGCCATCAGCGCTCATGTCAAACGGGCGCGGGCCGGTCCGCGAAAACGGCTTGAGCGCGTGCGCGCCGACAAGCGCGCGCGCCTCGCCGGCGATGTCAACAGCGCCGGCCAAGGCCGCGTCAATCATGCCGCATTGCAACGAACGAATCGCCGCCTCAAGCGCCTTGAGGCCGGAGTTTTCCTCGGCCGATACCGTAAAGCTCGCGCCGCCAAGGCGAAATTCGCGCGCGATTCTGCTTGCGGCAATAGAGGCCAAGCCCCCCATCACGCGGTTGGCCGTCAGCGCCGGACCGACAGCGTCGCGCAGCGATGCAAGCCAGGCGGCGCGATCTTCAGTTGACAGGACCCAGCCTTTCATAGCGGCCCAGGCAGAAGCGTCATTCTCCAACGACCAGCGCAAATCATAATGCGTGAGCGTCAAATCGAAAGCCACGCCCAGGAACACGCCGACGCGATCTCGGCCCTCTTCGGAGAGTTTCGCGTCTAAAATTGCGGCGGCAGCGCTCTGAAGTGCGCGCAATTGCTGGGGCAGCATTTCTTCGAGCTCTTTAGGAGGGATGCGAAAAACGGCGGCATCCGCAGCCGGAGCGCGCAGAAAATGGCCCTTCAATCCGTCGAGGGCGGCAATCCCCCACCAGCGGTCCGGCGCGCACGAAGTCTCCTGCGCCTCTCCGCCAAGCACGGCCTCTTGATATGCCCGAAGATTGTTGAGCCCGCCGAAACGGGCGTCCATTCCCACGATTGCAATCGGCGCGGAAGACGCGATTGCGCGGCGGACGGAGGAAGAATTCTTCAGGGAAGACTGCCGGCGTTCGGGCGCTTCTTCAATGATGAGATGGGCGTTAATGCCGCCAAAACCGAACGCTGAGAGCGCGGCGCGGCGCGGGGTTGCCGCGTCACGGCGCGGCCACGGGGCCGCCGCGCTTTGAACGTAGAAAGCGCTCCCTGAAAGACCGGCATTGGGATTGGCTTCTTTGAAATTGGCGTTGGGCGGAAGCGTTTTATTTTCCAATGCCAACAACACTTTCATCAGCCCCGCCGATCCCGCCGCCGTCAATAAATGTCCAATATTAGACTTCACCGAACCCAAGGCGCATTGCCCCTCTGTCCAGCCTCTCTGCCCCCACAATGCTTTAAGGCTTGCGACCTCGACGGGATCTCCCGTCGGCGTGCCCGTGGCGTGGCACTCGATGAAGTCAATCTGCGTCGGGGACAGTCCCGATTCCTGATAAGCGGCGCGCATCGCGCGCAACTGGCCGACGGTGTTGGGCGCGAGCAAACTGCCGCCGACATCGTTTGACAGGCCGCCGCCGAGCAAAATTCCGAGGATACGGTCGCCGCGATGCTCCGCATCGGACAGACGCTTCAAGACGAAAAGCCCTGCCCCCTCGCCGACGACGAGGCCGTCGGCGGCTCTGTCAAACGGAGCGGGCACGCCGGAAGCGGAGAGCGCGCGCAGCTGCGAAAATCCCATCTGCGTATAGAGGCTTTGCGGACGCGCCATGCCCCCGGCGAGCATGGCATCGGCACGGCCGGCGCGCAATTCCTCCATGGCGAACTTCAGCGCATATAAAGACGACGCGCAGGCGGCGTCAAGAGTCCAGACGCCGCCGCCGAAGCCGAAGGCTTTGGCCAGAACGCCGCCGGGCAGGCCCGCCACAAACCGGTTTGCCGGATTGACACGCGTTGCCGCGCGCCTCATCGGCAGGCCCAGCGCGTCGCGCTCGAAGGCAGGCAGCAGCAGCTCCCGCGACCACGCGGCGGCGGCATCGGTGGGCAGAACGATCTGTCCCATGACGACACCCATGCGCGCTTTATCGGCCAGGGACAGCTTGACCTGTGCGAGAGCCTCCCGCGCTGAATGGAGCGCGAAATGAAATGCCGGATCGAGCGAGAGGGCCCACTCGGAATTAAGCGCTAGGCCGGCGGGATCGAAAATGAAGTCCGACACCACGCAAGCCTTCTTTGAGTAAACACGGTCGGCGAGCCCTTGCCCGGGATTATAGGCGATCTCAGGAGGTATCACCCAGCGCCCGGCGGGAACCTCTCGCGCCGCGCATCGGCGAGCGCGCAGATTCTCCCAGAACCGCGCGGGCGTGGGGGCGTCGGGAAAAATTCCTCCCGCGCCGACAATTGCGATCGGCTCCGGTTTCCGGCTCACCGATTAGACTCCGATCTCGAAATAATTGCGGCGGAACGCTCCGGAGAGCGCTCCATCGACCGCGCACTCTAGGCCGCCCAGCTTTGCTAAAAGCGCGCCGCTCTCATCGAGGAACTCGATATCAGCGCCCGCAAGCCCCTCTGCGCGCTTGACGGCCTTGACGACAATGCGCACCCCTCTCTTAGGGAAACGCTCCGTGTACTGGCGATAGCGCGCGACGAAGCTCGGCAAGGATGGAGCGCCCATGACGGAGTGCGTCCAGAGGATCATGGCCTGAAACGCGGCATCAAGCGCCGCCGGATCCAGCAGCCAACGATCGCGGACAGGCTGAGGCGTCCACTCCTCCGGCGGCAAAGCCGTCTTCGACTCGACGACGATCCCCTCGGCGCCGCAGTGCGGCGCGGAAACAAGAAACTGCATATCGGCGCCGTGAAATAAAACTTCTCGATAGGCTTGATCCATCGAACGCGAGTAGGCAGCGCCGCCGACCTTGAGCGTCGCTGCCGGGGCGGCGGAACGCTTGTCCGCGAGCAGGATATCGGCCGAGACAAAGAGTTCTCCGCCGGCGCCGCGCAACTCAGCGGCGACGATGAAGCCTGTCTCGCGCTTCACGAGAGGTCCGAAGTGAGCCTTCAACGTCGTGGCCGTCGAGCCCCGGACGAGGATTGCCTTCGCCGCGCGCAGATCGTCAAAGCCGATGAAGACGAGGCCGAAATTGGCGTGCAGGGCCGAGTGCGCAAGCCACTCGATTGAGACGGCCAGCGGCAGGACCGCGCGCCCGTTGAGCACATGCGAGGAGAGAAACGGATATCCGGCGAGCGTCAGGTCGCGCTCGAAGCTGATCGGCAAAACCGTCTTGGCATTCGGAACAGCCGCAAGGACCACGGTCTCAGCCGGCCCCGAGCCGCGCAACTCGGCGATGAAATGCGCGCCGCCTGCGGCGAGTTCGATGACGCCCACGCCTTCGGAGGCGAACAGCTTCTTGAGGTTGGCGTCAACCATGCCCCCGTCCCACGGGCCCCAGCCGAACGCCGCCACGCGGATCTTCGGATAACGCGCGGCAAGGACGACGGCGGCTTTATTCATTGCTTCATTGGCGACAGCATAATCCGCCTGGCCGATGCGGCCGTAGCGGGCCGTCGAAGAGGAAAAGAGAGCGATGAGGCGCAGATCCGGCATCTTGACGGCATCGAGAAGATGCCGAAGCCCTGAGAGTTTGGTGTCGAGAACAGCATCAACCATTGCCGGCGTTTTTTCAAGAAGCGCTTTGTCTGAGAGAACGCCTGCGCCATGCACGAGGCCGCGGATCGGTCCGAAGTCCAAAACGGTCTCAGCGACAAGCGCCTGCACTGCGGAGGCATCGCGCGCATCGACGGCGCGGTAGCGCGCGGTGGCGCCGGAGGCGCTCAAGCGGGCCAAGGTCGCGCGGATTTCACGCGCGGCCAGCAGGTCCTGCGCGCGCGAGGCGATTTCTTTGGGAGACAGGCTGGGCGCCGTCTTTGCGATCAAGGACCGTAAAGCGTTTTTGTTTTCGGCGGCGGAAAATTCAGCAGGCTCCTCTCCGGGCAAGGGACTGCGGCCGACAAGGACAATGCAGGGCTTAAAGGCTTGCGCCAAAGCGAAGGCGCACTCCGCAGTGACGCCGCGAGCGCCGCCGGTGATGATCACCGCGTCTCCGGCTTTTAGAGGCTCTCTTTCCAAGATGCCGGGGAAACGCTCGACGAGGCGGACCGTGCGCAGGCCCTCCGAGGAGAGACAGGCCTCAACCGGACCCTCAAAGCCCAGCTCGTTGAAAATAATTTTCGCCGCCGTGTCGAGGGGCAATCCGGGATCAACGTCGAGAGCGCGGCAAACCGACGTCCATTCGCGAGCGGCGGTCTTCATAAGACCCGCCAAGCCGCCAAACGCGGGATCTTGGTCCAAAGTCCCCTCAAAGCCGAGAGCGCCGTCGAGACGGGTGACCGTCATCACTCTGCCGCGCACCTCGCGATCCAAGAAAGAGCGGCCCGCAGTCTGCACGAGAGAGAAAGCGCTCTTGAGCCACCGTTCCGATTCCGCCGTCCACGGGCAGCCCTTCGCCGCAGGGCAGGCGGGCGCGATAACAATCAAAGCGCCCAACTCCGCAGGCAGAGCGTTAGAGTCATCCAGGGAAACGATCTGGGCTTTATAGCCTTGGGCGCGAAGCTCACGGACGACTGCGGTATCGAGACCCGAGTCCTTCGTGACGGCGATGATGAGATTCTTATCCAGCGGAAACTTATCTCGGGGACCGAGTGGTACGAGCTCCGCGACGAAGCGTTTGATCATTGAAGAATCAGGAATTGGCGCGCCGGGTCTATTGACAACGGCGGCAGATTCCGGGGGCAGGCCCGAAATCACCATGCCTGGAGATAAATACGCCGCAATCTGCCGCAAAGTGCGCAAAGTGCCGAGATGCTCGGGCTTCACCTTTGGGCTATTCGGAAGTTTTTCAGCGATGGCCGAAAGAATCTCCACGCGTTTGATCGAATCAATGCCCAGATCCCCCTCCAAATCCATCTCCGGATCTATGGTCTCGACGGGATAGCCGGTTTTTTCCGCCACGACGGAAAGAAGCGTGGTCATCAGCCCGGCCACCGGCGGCGCAACGGTGGGCGCCGATAGGGGAACTGCAATCGCCGTGCCTTTGGATAGATACGCCGCAATCTGCCGCAAGGTGCGCAAAGTGCCGAGATGTTCGGGCTTCACCTTTGGGCTATTCGGAAGTTTTTCGGCGATGGCCGAAAGAATCTCCACGCGTTTGATCGAATCAATGCCCAGATCCCCCTCCAAATCCATGTCGGGGTCGACAGTGTCGCGAGGATAGCCCGTCTTCTCCGAAACGACGGCGATCAGAACTGGAAGGAGATCCGATGAAGAAGGAGATTGAACGGCAACGATTTCGGCAGCAGGAACAGGGAGGGGTTTTGCGGCAGCGACAGTCGGCATGAGGAGGGCGGGCGGGGCCGGAGCAAGCGCCGATAGGCCACCTGGGAATTGATCGTGAATACTTTGTTGTCGTTCGATCAGAGCCTGCACGGATTTTTGAGCGGAATCCTGACCCTGAAGGAACTTGAGGTGAAGGGCTGCGGTCTGCTCTTGGAGTTTTGTCAACGCGTCGATGCTCGCTTGCGCCGTGGATAATACCTGGCTCAAGAGGCCCGCCTCAACGCCGCTGGCGACGACAGGCGCCTGCGGCGCGATGCTCTCAACAGCCCTCGGGGAAGGCGCTGGAAAGATTTTCCTCGGCGTGGAACGATAGGTGGCGCCGGTCAGCGACACGGACATCTTTGGTTTGAGACGAATATCCTTAAGACCTTTCTCGCCGCCTTGCCACGCGGACAAGTTAAGCTCGTAGCCGAGCGCCAGAAGTTGCGCCAACACCTTCGCGAGATCGCCGATCCCGTTCTTTTGGCCGTTTGAAGCATCGGTTGCGACCGCGACGAATTCCTGACCCGCGAGGATTTGAGCGACCAAACCGGTCAGGCGATTGCCGGGGCCGCACTCGATGAAAGTTGACACGCCGTCGCGGCGCATGGCGGAAATCAGCTTGACGAACTCGACAGGTTCGGCAAGTTGCCGAGCAAGCAGAGCGCGAGCCTGCGCGGCGCTCTCGGGATATATCTCGCCTGTTGAATTGGCGTAGACGGATAAGGACGACTTTTCAAACGGCACCTGCGCAAGCGCTGCGGCGAAAGGCGCCAACGCGGGCTCGACCAAAGCGCTGTGAAACGCGGTCCCGACCGGTAGCCGCACCGCCTTGAGCCCTCTGGCCGAGAGGACCTTCTCCGCCTTCTCGATCTCCGTCGTAGCGCCCGACAAAACATTCTGCATGGGGGCATTGCGGTTGGCGATCACAAGGTCGAGGCCTTCTTGAGAAATGGATTCCTGGATCTCCGTGAAGGACGCTATAACGGCCAGCATGGACCCTTGAGAGGCGCCGTCACCCTTCATCAAGCGGCCCCTGAGGCCTGAGAAAGAATGCAAGGTCTTCGCATCATAACGACCCGCAAGATGAAGCGCGACCAATTCGCCGTAGGAGTGGCCGGCGGCGGCATCGGCTTTCACGCCAAAGAGAGACAACGCGCGCCACGCGCAAAGAGCGGCGGCGCCGAGAGCGGGCTGAGCGACGGCGGTGTCGCGCAGGGCTTTCTCCTGGGCTTCTTTCTGCTCACGGCTCCAGGCGGGATGCGGGAACATGAACGCCGATAGACGCGAGGCGCCTTCAAAGGCCGCATCCGCCTCAGCGAGCGCAGCGAAGGATTCGGGGAACGTGCAGACAAGATCGCGGGACATGCCCACATATTGTGCGCCTTGGCCTGGGAACAGGAGGGCAAGTTTACCGGGCTTGCCGGAGCCGAAATAGATGCCTTCGGAGGAGGACCATGATGCTTTACCGGCATTGGACGATAACAGCTCAACGGCTTTTTGGAGAATGGCAACGTAATCGGCGCTCTTTTCCAGAACCAACGACAGACGCATGGGAGCGTTGCGATCAAACGCCCTTCTGGACGCAACGGCGTCCAGGCGCACTTGATCCCATGACTTAGGGACCGACCATAACGCCATCGCGGCCGCGATCTCCGCTAAATTGTTGCCTGTCTCAATGATAATTTCATGGTGAGCATCCCAATCCGTTTCCGATTTTATTGGATTGCCCTCTTCCAAAATTGCGTGGAAATTGGTTCCTCCAAAACCTAAAGCGGAGCATGCCGCCCGGCGCGGGTAATCGGGCGAAGCCATCCAAGGACGTTTTTCAAGGCTCAGATAGAATGGGGTTTGGCCTTCCGCCAAAAGAGGCAATGGCTCGGTCACCTTTAATGTGGGCGGGAAAACCTTGTGTCGAAGAGCCATCGCGGCCTTCACGAAAGCCGCAGCACCCGCCGCCGCCTTCGTGTGACCGATCATGGACTTGACCGAGCCTAAGGCGCACCAAGAGCCGCTGCGCTTGGCTTCTTGTTTATACACGCCGCTGATCGCCGACACCTCAATGCCATCGCCGACGACGGTCCCCGTGCCGTGCGCTTCCACCAGTTCGACGGTCTCCGGAGAGATGCCGCAAAGACGGTAGGCCTCTTCGATGGCTCGCGTCTGGCCGCCGACGGCGGGCGCGTAGATGGATTTGCCTCTGCCGTCGGAGGAGGTGCCCAGGCCGCGCAGGATGGCATGAATCGCGTCTCCGTCTTTGCGGGCGTCGTCAAGACGCTTGAGCACGATCATGCCGACGCCCTCTCCTAAGGTCGTGCCGTCGGCTTGAGCGTCAAAGGGACGGGCATGCCCTGAAACAGACAGCGCCGGCGTTTTTGTAAAGCAGGTGTACATGAAAATATCGTTAAAGGTATCGACGCCGCCGGTCACCACCATGGTCGCGCGCCCGGCTTGGAGCTCGAGAGCCGCCAAGTGCATGGCCGACAGCGAGGAGCCGCACGCCGCGTCCACGACGCAATTGGTTCCCCCGAGGTTGAAACGGTTGGCGATGCGGCCTGCGATCACATTGCCGAGCAGTCCCGGAAACGACGCCTCCTGCCAAGGGACGAATTCATCCGACATGCGCGCGAGCGCGTCTTCGGCCTGGGCCGGCGGAACGCCGGCGGCCAGGATCGCCTTGCGCCACGTCGGCAGGCTCAGGCGCGCGCTCAACGGAACCACGATCTCAAGGGCACCGGTGACCCCGAGAATACAGGAAACGCGGGCTCGGTCCCAGGTGTCCTGATCGACGGGATAGCCCGCATCTGCCAGCGCCATCTTCGCGGCGACAAGCGCGAAAAGCTGCGCCGGATCGGTGGCCTCGAGCGTATTCGGCGCGAGGCCGAACTCCGAGGGATCGAAATCATAGGCGTCGAGAAAACCGCCCTTGTACGCATAGACCTTGTCCTGCTTTTTCGGGTCGGCGTCAAAATAGTCTTCCTTGCTCCAGTGGGTCGCCGGCACATCCGAGATCGCGTCCACCTTGTTCTTGATATTCGCCCAAAATTGACGGAGATTTCTCGCTTTCGGGAAAACGCCCCCGAGGCCGATGACGGCAAGCGGAGCGAACGCGGGCGGGGTCTTTTCATTATTTTTCATATTCTCTTAGTCAAGCAAGCGTTCAAGCTCATCTTGCGGAAGCGGCTCGATGCGGGTCATCTCAGGATCTATGGCGACACCCTGGCAACGCAGAAAGTGCGCACGGGTCAGCACGGCCGCGCCGTATAGGATATTGCGGGCGACGAGGCCGACGCAGCGCCTTTCCGGAATCTGCAGAAAAGTGCCGGAAACCCATTCATTAAAAGCCCCCATCGCCGGTCCGCACCAGACCTGATAGTCGAGCGTGCGTTCGGCAACGCCGTCGTTGGCCCAACGCGAGGCCTGGCCGAGGTAAGAACGGAAAATAAGCGCCATCTTGTGCTTTGGATCACTTTCAGCACGCTCGACTTGGGATGCGTCTCTCTCAAGAAAATACTCCCGCGTCGAAGACCACACAACATCGAGACTTTCTCGAAAAATATCTCTTTCGATCGCGGCCCGAAGAGCAGGCGGGATCATCTCAAGAGATTGAGAGTTTTTCCAGATTTCGTACAATTTGGCCCCGCGCTGGGCGAACAGCGTGCCGCGCCGGAGCACCTGCACCTTGACGCCCAGCTCGAACATGTCGGCGGCAGGCGCCATCACGCAGTCGGCCTGGCCGGCGGCCGCGAGCATTCGGCGGACGGCGTCGCTCGTGCCCGACTCAACGCAGGCCTGATTGACCGAGCCGGTCAGGACATAGGCCGCCCCCATCATGTAGGCGGCGGCCGCCGCCTCGGGAGTGGAGATGCCGCCGGCGGCACCCACGCGCACCGGATTCCGGAAGAGAAACTGCGCCTGCAAACGATCGCGCAGCGCCAACATCGCCGGAAACATCGCCACGAGCGGACGATTGTCGGTGTGGCCGCCGCTGTCGGCTTCAACGGTGAGATCCTGCGCCATCGGGATCTCCGCGGCGAGGGTCACTTGCGCGCTCGTCATTAGATTGGAAGCGGCCATCTCCCGCAATATCTTCTCCCCCGCGGGCGCCAAGAACTTCGCCGCGACCTCTACGCGCGACACCTTGGCCACGATCTTGTTCGGCGCACGCACGCGCCCGTCGGCGCCGCGAAAAATGCCATGCAGGCGGTAGCGCACGAGCGCCGGCGTCAAATCCATGAATGCCGAAGCTTCGACGAGGCGCACGCCCCGACGAAGGTACAGATCACACACCGCGTTCTCAAGATCCGCCTCGCTTGGGCTGTGGATCAGGTTAAAGCCGTGCGGAAGTTCGCCGATGGATTTTTCAAGCCGGTCGATCGCCGACTCAACACGGGCCGGGGACAGGCCCGCCGCGCCGAAAAAAGACAAGAGGCCGGCCTGAGCGCCCGCCGACACCAGGGCCTCGGAGGCAATTCCATTGGCCATGGCACCCGTCGCATAGGCGTAACGCACGCCATGCTCGCGGCGAAACTCCGAGTCCCCTAGACGCTCCGGAAGGAGAGCGGGCGCTGAGGCGGCTGTAGAGACTACAGGCCGACGCAGGTCGCGCAGCCACTCGCGCAGAGTCGCGGCATCGGAAGGCGCCTGATTTGTTTCGAGAGAGGGGCTCAAGTTCGTGCTGACAGCCGACAGTTCAATTATACCGTTTTATTCGTTAAAATCTCTCTCGAGGATGTTGAGGGCTCATACCATTTTTTTGAAAATGCTATTTTGGAGAAACCCAATGAAAACCCTGCTGCTCATCATCTTAACGCTGGCGTTATTTTCCGGCGGCGCGGCAGCGTCCGCCCCACGGTGCGCGCCGCAGGCCGTCTCTCACATCAAAAAAACGACGCTGACGACGCCGGACGGCAAGAGAATTAAGATCGACCTCGTGGACACCCCCTCCACGCGGGAAATCGGACTCATGTGCGTGAAAAAGATGCCGCGCGCCTACGGCATGCTGTTCGTCTTTCCCCAGGATATGTTCTTGAGCTTCTGGATGAAAAATACGCTCGTGTCCCTCGACATCCTCTGGATCTCGTCCGACAAGAAGATTTCAGTGATTCACGAGCGTCTCAAAGCCTCGACGCTGCAGACCCCCAACGAGCAGATCGCGACGGCAGGCGGCAACGGGCAGTATGTCCTTGAACTCGCCGCCGGCGAAGCGCGACGCCTCAACCTCAAGGTCGGCGACC
>CAZGVK010000129.1:0-7326 GCA_964529095.1 uncultured Elusimicrobia bacterium | reverse complement strand
CGCGGGCAACACCGGCAACATCGGGCGCAGCTGCATGGCGCTGGGCTGTCGTCTGCATCTCGTGCATCCGCTCGGCTACCGGATCACCGACGCAAACCTTAAGCGCGCCGGGCTCGACTATTGGCCGAACCTTGACTTAAGACAGCATGACAGCACAACCGCTTGGATCAAGAGCGTTCCTGAAGATCGCGAGGTCTGGCTTCTATCGACTCAAGCGCGGAAGAACTGGAACCCAGCCGAGATCGGCCCGGGGGCCACCTTAGTCTTCGGCTCCGAAACCGGCGGCCTGCCGTCCGATGTCCATGAGCGTTGGGCCGGACGTGAGCGCAAAATCCCGATCGACGCCCGGGCACGGAGCCTTAACTTGAGCGCCTGCGTGGCGATGACTCTCGGCAGCCTGATCCTTTAGGGCTGGCAATCGAACACGCCACGGCCTGTGAATGGGACCTCTCGATGCTTGTCAAGCCTCGCTGTTCCCATCGGGATTATTTTTGTTTTCCTGCAACGATCGCAGGTCGGGCAGGGCCCGTGTTTCATAGCAGTCCGGGCATATCCCGTGGCTGAAGGTCGCTTCGGAACGCGCGGAGACATAGCGCTCGACTTGGTTCCAATAGTTCTTGTCGTCGCGAATCCTCTTGCAATAGCCGCAAATCGGTAAAATTCCGCGCAGGCTCTTCACCTCGCTCGCCGCGGCCTCCAACTCCCGCAAGCGCGCTGCCAAATCCTCCTGCAGACCAACCACACTCACGCCGACGGAGACTCGAGCTTTGAGTTCGCCCGTATGGAATGGCTTCACTAAATAATCGTTGGCGCCCGCCTCGAGCCCGGCCACGATCTCGTCCGGGCCATTGAGGCCCGTGACGAGTATGAGATAGAAGCCCTTCAGCGCGGGCTCGGCGCGCACGCGGCGGCACAACTCAAGGCCGTCGATGCGAGGCATGCTCCGATCAAAGAGCGCCAGCCTCGGCGCTCCCGGCTGGCGCACGGCATCCCAGGCCTGGATGCCGTCATGCGTCGAGACGACCTCGTGCCCCCATCCCTGGAGCAGCATGACCAAAAAATCATTGGTCGTTCCATCGTCCTCGGCGATGAGTATCCTCATGCGATGATCCTATTATGCTCCCCTTGGCCGCTTATTTCAAGTGTGGAAAATAAGATTGCGGCATCCGCACAGCGTATTGACGCCGCAACATTGCTCCGCTATACTCCGAAAAGATCACAACTTGCGCTCACTCCGCTTCAGACAAATCCTTGGCCTAGCCTCACTCGCGGTTTGCGCCGCTTTCCCCGCGTTTGCCCAATTCAGCGCTCCCTACGACCCTGATTTCCCCCTATTGCCTGTCCTTAAAACAGAGCCCTCCAAGGACGAGTCGCCCGAGACGCCCGCAGGGCCGACGCCGACGTTCCAGCTTCTTAATCGCCCCAAAGGCGTCGGCTTCTTGACAGCGGCGCCGGTCGCGTCAACTTCAACTGCTCGAACCCCGCGCGATCCTGATGAAGTGCGTGCTGGCATGGCACCGGTCCAATACGACGCCTCCCGCTTCAGGCAAGTGCGCGAGCAGGTCGATCGCAACGAGGAGCCCGGCTCAGATCGCGCGTCTCAAGACGCTTTGCTCGTCAATGAAGATGTTTTTCTTTCAACTGCCGCTCCCAAACCGCCGCCGCCTGAAATCGAACTGCCGGCGTATGGCACCAGCCTCTCGGTGACCGGCCGAAAAGTCATCGGCTTCAACTTCTCCGAAAAACGCTTCCTTCAATCTCAGAAGACGACAGGCCGCGTGCAGACAACAAACCTTATTGAGATCAACCAGCAACTTCAATTGCGCATGCAGGGCAAGGTCGGGCCAAAAATCACCGTCAATGTCGACTACGACGACACGAAGCTCAACCAGCAGGATATTGCAGTCGTTTACCAGGGAGACCCCAATGAAATATTGCAAAACGTCTCTTTCGGCGACATTGATCTTTCACTTCCCGCGACCGAATTCGTGTCGTACAACAAACAGCTTTTCGGCATCCGCGCCGACATAAAGTACAAGGGCCTGCGCTCCACTTTTATCGGCTCACGCACGAAAGGAACGACCAAAACAAAACAGTTTTCCGGGAACACTCAGTTCGTGGCGACCGACCTCCAGGACATCTCTTATCTGCGTCGCCAATATTACGACGCCACCTTCGACAACGCATCTCGCCTTCCCATCCGCGCCGGCACGGAGCGGGTATTCCTGGCTAAACAGGAGATCGGGGCCGTCAACCTCAATGAGCAGACCTTGACCGTCGACGACATCGTCTGCGTGGGTGGCGGTTGCGTGAACAGCTCATCCTTCACCGGAAAATTTCTTCCTCTCATTGCCGGCCAGGACTATACGATCGACTACGCCAAGGGCATCGTCCAGTTCCGCAACCAACTGTTGCCCCAATACGTCGTCGCGATCGACTATCTCGACAACGCCGGCAACCAATTGACGCTGCAGACTTCAAGCTCCACTCTCGCCGCCGGCGGCACGGGCCGATTCAAGCTCATCAAGACTCCGGTGGACGTGCCCATCATTTCCTCCTCAACCGAGGCGGGCTTCAACCGTGAAATGAAGACATTCTATTCAATCGGACAAAACCAGATCGTGCGCGACAACGGCAGAGGCAACTTCATCCTCCGTGTTCTTGATTTAAACCGCATCGAGGTTGGCCCCGGGCTGATCCCTCAGCAGAAATATCCCGACACCATCGAGGTTGACTTCGAAAACGGGATTTTTTCCCTCAAAAAACCTTTCTCCATAAGCAACTCGTCGCCAACGACGCCTGACTCCGACGTGTATGCCCAGACGCCGATTTCCAAGAGGCTTTTTCGGTTGGAATATAATTTTCGCTTCAAGACCTTCTTTCTAGAACCGAATCTCGTCGTCCAGTCTGAAATCGTTATTCTCGACAGCCAGAAACTGACCCGAAACGTGGACTACTTCATCGACTATGAGGCCGGCTTCATCACCTTTTTCAACCCCGACAGGATCGGCCCCTCTTCGACGATCGACATGAGCTTTGAGGTGGCGCCGTTTGCCAATCTCAACAACGACACATTGCTCGGCACGCGCGTCTCGCATGAGTGGGGCGGGAAATACTCCCTCGGCTCGACCGTCCTGTATCAGGCCGGCGCAAAATCTCCCACAGTGCCGCAGATCAGCGAACTTGCAAAGAGCCTGCTCGTCTATGAATTTGACGCTCAAGCAAAACGGATCAAGATCGGCGGCAAGTTAATGATGACCCTCGCCGGCGAGTTTTCCCAAAGCCGCCAAAATCTCAACTTGAATCCCTTCGCTCTGATCGACAACATGGAGGGCATCAAGCAGGAAGAGCAGGCCCCGACCTTGGCCGCGCAGTGGCAGATCGCCTCCAATCCAGGCGCCGTGCCGGCCGCGCCCAATAAGCTGAAATTAATCTCCGAAGATGTGAAAATTCTCGAGATCAATCCGCGCGCTCAGGCGAGCCCCAACGAAAGCCAAAAGGTGCTGCAGTTTCAATACGGCGCCGGCGGATCCGCGCCTTTGGCCAACGGCGATGAGGTCTCGATCGTCTTTCCATTCTCCATCTCGGGCGTGGATCTGTCACAGAAGACGGTCATTGAAGTCGTCATGCTGGGAGACAACAGCCTCAACGAGCTCAACTTCCGCCTCGGCGGCATAGACGAGAACGCCGACGGCTCCGGCATTCTCAACACCGGCAACAGCGCCACCAGCCGCACCGAGGACATCAACAATGATGGCATCCTGCAGCCCGGCGAGGATATCGGCTTCCTGTACGGCGTGGCGCCGACCGAGCGCTACGGAGCGGGCAACGGCATCATCGACAGCGTTGATCTCAACAAAAACGGCTTCTTGAATTCGGACGACCTCACGGGCGCCGACTTCGGCTACTTCTGCACCGGCGGAGCTAACTGCACCTCCGCGACGGGCAATCAACTGCACGACGTGACGGCGGCAACCGCAGTCGACCGCACCGCCATCGACTTCGCCGGTCCGGTCTGGCATACCTTCCAGATTCCGCTGAATATCTCGACGGCAACGATCAGCCGATTTACAAACATCAAGCATCTGCGCGTCTCCATTCGCAAGACCGCAGCGGGCGCCGCCAGCGGTGCCGTCAAGTTCGCCCGCCTCGCGGTCGTGGGCAACACCTGGCAACGCGGCGCGGCCGGAGATCCCGCTATCGCAGGCTCAGGCGCGTCGGTAAACGGGGAAACCCTGACGGTCACGCCGGTCAACAGCGTCGACAACCCAACCTACGCGCCGATCTTCAACGCGGGCGGCGACGCCGCCTCGGTGTTCAATGACCTGTACGGCAGCTTGTCAACTCTCCAAAAACAGTCCAACTCCAAGAACCTCTCCGAGCAAGCCCTCCAACTCGAGTACACGAATCTAGCCGTCGGAACGACGGTCTATACCAAACGTCTTTTCTCTCGCGCCATCGACATCAGCTCCCACCGGTACTTTAATTTCCTCGTCTTCGGAAGCGCCGACGGCGGCGAGGATCTCTCCGGCAACCGCGTCTTCTTTCTGCGCGCGGGCGCCGATCAGGACTATTTCGAAGTTCAAGTCCCAATCAACTTCACCGGCTGGAAGAAGATCCGCGTCGAGCAGGCGGACCTTAATAAAGACTCGGTGATGGACCTTTGGAAGGCGGACACCGCCGGGACCAGCGTCATCTCAAAGGGCAACCCCAACCTACAGCAGGTCGCCTCGCTCACGGCCGGAATATTTTCCAAGGCCGGCCTGGCGCCCCTCCCCTCTCGACACATCTTCCTCAACGAAATCCATGTGGCCGAGCCGGTCACGCGCACCGGCTCGGCCAACAAGATACAAGCCGACTTCGAGTCGCCCGGTTGGGCCACGTTCGGGCTCAAACACCGCGCGATCGACCGTAACTTTCAAACGCCGACTTCGGTCGTCTCCAGCCAGGATAACATTGAAGATTCCAGCTATCTCAACTTAACGCGCCTGGCCTGGTTTCCCATGAACTTCAGCATCAATCGGCGCATCACCGACACGCCGAGCACGGTGCAGACGGGAACGCTATCGAACCTCGTCAACCTCCTCCAACAGGGCAAGGTTAAAACATGGACAGGGTCCGCGCAGGGAAACATCGCCTATGGGGCCTACCCGCGCCTCAACCTCTCTCATACGCGCAACCGCGTGGAATACGACCTGCTGACGCGGCTCGACGACCGGCAAACCTACAATGGGACTTTGCAGTATAGCGTGCCCCGGCAAAACCGTTTTCTGCCTCGGACCATCGATGCCAATGCCGGCCATATCCGCTACGATGTAAGCTTTGAAGATCCGATTATCAAGCGCAACGTTGGGAACTTCGACACGACTGAGCGCACGAACTCCTACGGTCTGCGGATGTCCTTCTTACCGTGGACCGGCTCATCCTTCAACCCGACCTGGTCGATGACCACGGTGACAGAAAGCCGCATCGACTCCACTGGAGTTGTCCCGCTCTCAAGCCGCTACCCAAAGTCCTTTTCCCAATCGGCGGGCTTCTCTTCCAACTATCGACTCCTCAGTTGGCTGAACCCTCAACTCAACTATCAGATCGATACGATTGAGAACAATATTCTCTCTGTCTCCACCTTCGTCATTACCTCTTCCTCCTTCGTATTCGCACCCGGCGATATCAAAACCGTCAATCGCTCAGCCAACGCCGCAGTGAGCCTGCCAATCCAGATCATCGATATTTTTCCGCGAACGAAACTTTTTCGCTCGGTCAACATCATCTCCGGCTACCAACTCCAGGACGGCGATGTCTGGAATCAAATTGAAAAAGATCTCCCCACGCAGAGGGCGCTGTGGATCCGCACCTCTCTTCGGCCATCGAACCCGGTCGCCCAGCGTGTCAATCTCACTTTGCGCGACACCTGGAACTCCACGCAACGCTGGTCGCCATTCAGCGGCTACGACCTGCGCGGGCGCCAAGCGGCCTGGCGTTCGCTGTCTTTGTCGAACAACTACGTCTTCAGCGTCCAACGCAATGAGGTGACTGGAACACCCTCAAAGACGGTCAAGCGCACTTTGCCCGATACCGTGGTCAGCATCTCACAGCTCGAACAGCTGTGGCGCTCCGAACGCTGGATGGCCAACACCCAGATGAACTTCAGATATAAGAAAGACACGACAGAGAACGTTGGATCGACACTCCAAACCGAAGGCAGCTTAGGCGCCGACCTGCGCACGATCATCATCAAGCGCTATGAGACCTTGATCAGCTATAACCAACGCGCCACAATCAACAAGGACCTGCGCATCGACGCGAATACTCAGAAAACCAAGCATGAGGATGCGACAACACAGGTCACCTTCGACATCCGCAAATTCCGCATCACGCCGAAAGTGGACTATGCCAAGGACACGACAAAGCTCGGAACCGGGGTCAAGACCCAGGACATCGAAGTCATTACGCCAAGCATACTTGTCCGCGCCGACCTGGCCCTGCCCGCCGGCCTGCGCCTGCCCGGCTCGGCTAAGCCCTTACTCTTCACCAACCGGATCATCTGGACGACAACCACCTCGCTCGCCCAGCGCCGCTCTCCGGTGACCGTCGTCGACAACTCGCGGCTTTTCTCTCTCAGCACCAGCGCCGACTATGAGATAGCCAAAAACTTGCGCATGACCCTCAACGGCTCCGCGCAGCGCCTGTGGCATCGGTTTCTCAAGGAGGAAGACTTCATCTCCTACGCCTTCGGAACCACCTTGACCTTCCAGTTTTAAGGACCGCCCCTGCAACGATAGCCGGTGGCGCCTGGTAGAGAATACTGCGCCAAAAGTAGGCCCCTGGACCTAGTGCTGAGTAGGCCTATTGCCGTGTTGTTTCAGTCCTCCCGGCCCACAGAAAAAGCGGCGTATCGTGGTAGGATTAAACGCGCCAATGCCAACACAATTTTCTCACCTTCGTTCCGTCGGCTTAGGAAGATTTTTGCGGCGCATTATTGCCGGCCTCCTCTCCATCCTGACTTTTGCATTTGCTCCGGGGTTGGCTTCCTTTCAGGCCGCGGCGGCTGTATTCAACAACTCTGCTTCCGGTCACAAAACCGTGCCAACGATTGACGCAACTGTCGTCAAAAACGCGCTGTCTTTGCGAGGGCATACACAAGGTTTTAAAAACACAACTTTATCCTTGTCAGCTGGAAAGACATTCGTTCCGATTCTTTCTCCAATTGACCTCGGGGTCAATACTTTGACGTCCTTGCCTACGGAAAGAGCCGGCGGCATGAACGTGGAACCCGTCGACGAGACAGTGCCGCTTGCGGAATTGATCGGTCAAACGGCTGGCCCT
>CAZGVK010000128.1:0-7391 GCA_964529095.1 uncultured Elusimicrobia bacterium | reverse complement strand
CTATGTGTTTTTGTATGCCGATGCTTCACTCTAACTGCGTTGCTCGTCGGTCACATACCTATCGGTATGCTCCCTTCTCGCGCCTTGTTAGAGTATCGCCTCGACATCCAAAATTCACAAAGTTATTATTGCGTCAACCCTTACGGTATCTTACTTTAAAAACGAATAGCCCCGGCGAGAGAGTTGTAAGTTATTTCAGCCGGAAGCTTCGGAGCAGGCGCTGAAAGTCTTTTTCCTCAGTCTTTTCCGGATCGGGAGGATGGCTCTCGTCGGAATGGCTGAGAACGTAGAATCTTTTGCCGGCGGGTGCTAAGCAAAAATCCTCTCGCGCCATGCGTGCCTCGGGTCCGCCTGTTGCGTGAGGATCGCCCAGGTCGACGGGATAGCCGCGGCGGTAGAGCACGGTCTTAACGCCCAATACCCTGACCTTCCCAACCTTGTCCGCCAATGCGGCCTTGGTCCGCGCCTCAAAACTATCAAGAAACGCCGCCGGCGTCGCATAACGCGAGGTCGGGCCGCCAAAAACACGGATGCCAATCTCGTGCCGCCCGCGGTGAAGCCTGATCCACGGCTGTGCCGCGGCCGTCTCCTTTTCGACCGACCAGCCTTCAGGAAGCTCGACGAGAGCTCCGGCCACCTCGATGGCTTTGGATTTCACGGGGGCCTCCTTGGCGCGCAAAACGCCGACGTTGAGCAACAGGATTAGAACAAGGGAGAGAAGAGAATGGGTCATGGCAGGGGGAAATGCGCCGGGTTTGTCGCGCGGTCATCTTCGGCCATCTTCTGAAGTTGATCCCAGGTCTCCTGTCCCTGTATTGGTGGGGTGGGTGGAGGCGAGGCGGGCGTGCCGCGGTCTTTGAGAAGATTTTCCAGGTAGGCGCGGCGCGCTGCCAGCGTTTGCTCGATCTCCTTTAGAAAACCTTGCGCGGCGGGATCGCGCCATTTTTCAATACGCGCCTTCCCGTTGGCGCTCTGATAGAAATGGATCAAGTCCTTTGTGGACTTTTCTATTTTTCGGAGATCCGTTGTAGCTTGAGGCAAGAAAGTTTTCAGCTGATCGTCGATGTTCAGGAAAAGTTTTTTAAAGCTCTCCGGCTTGCTCTCATGCGCCGAGATCAAATGCGCGATAAATTTATTCCAAAACTCATAGGACTTGACGTCGTTGGCCACGCCGTCCAGGCTATTTGACGCGCGTTGCAGGCGCGCTTGGAGCGCGGGGACGGGGTTTTCCATTTCGGAGGAATTGAAGGTTCCCGCGTAGTAGGCCGATTGCATCTGGAGGCTTTCATGGTATTTTTGCGGGCTGGCCAGATAATTCCACATCCAGCTGTCATTCCACTGTTTTTGCTCGCGGCTAAGCTCGACGTTCATTATCCAGTCCACCAATGCGGCTTGGGTCTCGTCGTCATCCCAGGATTTGAAGGCGAGGCCCACTCCGGCCTTGTCCGCTTTGATTTGTTGCAAGGCGTGGCCCAGCAATTCATGTCCCAATATCGCGGGTGCCTGCACATTTTGATAGTAGGGGTCGGTCTTAAGATGCTCCTCGTTGAGTGCGACGTGATATATGCCGTCCTTCTGTGAGATATTGCCACCCTTGCCCTGTAGGTATTTGCGGCCTTCCGCATCCTCCAGGACCCAGGAATTATCGATGTGCTCGAAGGATACCTTGACCTTGGCCCCTTCCTTTAAGAACTCCTCGGAGAGCTCGCGCGCAAACGGGCTTTGCATGAGGCGCGCAAGCGTTGCCTCAAGGGCCAAAGCTTGCGCGGAATCTCCGTGGCTGTCCAAGACGAGCTGTTGGCGCAGACGATCCAGGAGCGGATCCGATAGGGGAGTCTGTCCTGGGGAATTTTCAGCGGACACCGCCGCTTCGCCTGAGACGGGCAACAGGTCGTCGGGACCGGGCTGCGCGCCCAATTGCTGGAGGATGCTCCCGGCCAATGCCGCGATCTTCTTCCTCCTTTCTTGCTCTGCCGAAGACAATTCTTCGATTTGCGAAAGGCGCTCCAAATCCCCTTCGGTTGCGGGCGTTAGCGCAAAGGCGCCGGCCGAGGAACTCCAAAAAAACAAGAAAGCCGGCAGGAACATGCGCATGATTCTAGGAATATAACAGCGGTTGCCAACTCTTGCATGGGCCAATAGGCCTACCGTCGCGAGCAGGCTGTTTCCCCGTTTCGGGGTTTCCGATTCGACGTGACGTAGCCTGCCAGCCATAGAACGCCGGAGAGCATCAGCCCGGGGAACATCGGTTCTAGGCCGAGGGGCGGCTCGCTTAAGACGCGTGCGGCTGCGACCCAGGCAAGAGAGATCAGCCAGCCGCAGACTGAAGAGGCGACGGCCCATTTCCCGGGCACGCGGATTGACGGGATATACACGCCGAGCATCGGCAGGAGCAGTCCCGGGATCGTGGCGCTTCCGACTGCATACCATAGACCAACGACGGAGGGCACGTAGCGGGAGAGGGCGTAGGAAAAGATCATCGTCGCGACGAGGCCGACGCGCATGCGTCTTTTACCCAGGCACGCGGCGGCGAGCAGGGCCGTGCTCTGCAGAGCCGCGAACAGGGAGGCGGCAATTCCGGCAAAGAACAGCCCTCGCGCGATGGGGGGCATGACCGCATCGGCGAGCAGTGGAAAGGCGAGCGTCGAATTTTGAAGAACAGGCAAGGCGACGCGCGCATAGAGACCCGCCGTGGTCGTCAGGATGTCGAAGATGACCCAGAATCCTATTGAAATCAGTATGCCCTTGCGCGCGATCGTCGGGCTTTCGGCCGCCGCGCAGCGCTGATGAAAGGCAGGGTCAACGATCGTCCACACGGCGATGAGCCACCAGCCAATAATTTTTGCGGGGCGCAGTCCGCCTGTCCAGCTCATGTGGCCGACGGGCAGCTTTGCGGCCATGGCGGCAGGGCTTCCGATGGCATGCCAGGCGAAAGGAATGATCAGCGCAAAGCCCAAGAGCATCACGACGAACTGGAGTCGGTTGGCGGCCGTGTCGGAGCGGAGCCCGCCGCGCCAAATCAAGGCGAGCGCGAGCGCCGCTGCGATAGCCGAGGCGACGCCCGTGGAGAGGGAAGTCAAGTGGCCAAGCAAGGCGCCGGCCATCAAGAGCTCATCGGCCGGGCTTGCGAGAATAAAGACAAGCAAGGCGCCGATCCTTGCCGTCGGCCGTCCGTAGGCCAATTCCAGATGGTCAGGGATAGTCAGGCCCGGCGTCAAGCGCACTTTGCCGGCGAGATACAGCGCATAAGCTCCGGCAAAGACGTAATATGGAAGAGCCATGAGCAGCCAGTTCGACAGCCCGGCAGTCCAGGTGAACTCTCCAATTCCCAGGACGCCGCCATAGAACGTGGGCACCAAGGACGCGACGAAGATCGGCAGCGTCAATGTGCGTCCGGCGAGGATCCAGCCCGCGAGGTCATCCTCGCGGCGCGCGCGCGCGCCCAAAGCGAGGCAGGCAACAAGAAAGCCGGCGACGAGCGCTGCGTCAAGCATGGTGTATTGTAGGCTACTTCCGCGCCGCGGATTTAAAGTAGAATTTCTCATGATCGCTTTTATTTTAGCGGCGCTCCTCATCGTCCCCGCCGCCCATGCGTCGCGGGCGCCGGAATTTAAGATCGCAAAAGTATTCAACGCCCCGCTTTCCGAGGTGAAGAGCCTCTCGAGCTTGAAGGGCAAGGTCGTCTTTCTTGAATTTTGGGCCACCTGGTGCGGACCCTGCGTCGCCGGCATCCCGCACACGAATAGGCTCATCGATGCGTTGAAAGGCGAGCCGGTTGTTTTTATAGCGGTGACGGACGAGCCTGCCGACATGATCGCGGCGTACCTCAAGAACCATGAGATGAAGGCCTGGGTCGGCGTGGACGAGGCGAAATATTCGTTCAAGGCCTATAAGAATAAGAGTCGGCCGAACGGCTACCTGATCGGCAAGGATGGGACCTTGCTCGGGCGGATCTTCCCTGATTTACTGAAGGAAAGCGACGTGCGCGAGGCAATTGCGGGGAAGTTTAAGCCCCGGCCCGAGAGCAATTTGTTTGGAGATGCGGATGAGGACGCGCCCACGGGGGCGAAGGTCGAGAAGGCCTTGTTCGAACTGGCGCTCAGCTCGGCTTCAGGTTCGAGTCAAATGTCTGAAGGTGAGGGCAATCTCGAGATTAGCTCCGTCTCTTTTGCCCAACATATTGCCTGGATATGGGACGTTGAGAGCGATCAGGTTATTGCCGAGAACCCGCCGATCGCAATATTTAATTCTCGCCTGAAGACGAACCCGGAGGGTTTTGATCGCGGGCGGGAACTGCTGAAGCTCGCGGTGCAGTTAACCTTCGGCATCACGGTCACCTCGGAGTTCCGTGATGCCGATGTCTATCTCCTTTCCTTGTCCACCGCTCCGAACGCGCCGCGCCTTCAGGCAGGCGACCCCTCGATGCATTCAGGGATGATTGCATACGGCGGCAGTCGCCTCTTGGGCAAGACGACGCTGGATGAATTTGCGCGGAAGTTTTGGATGTCAGTGGGAAAACCGGTATTCGATGACACCGGTCTCAAAGGAGAATATTTTCTCGACCTCGAATGGAAAGCGTCCGACGCCGACGACCGCGACCGGGCGCTGTCGTCGGTGGGCTTAAGGCTCGTTCCGGGACGGCGCAAGGTGGAGTTTCTCCGCGTGCTGCCCGTCAAGAAAAACTAGCCATGCGACAGCTCCGCGATGCGCGATCTAAACATCAATGGGGGTTCCGCGGTTGGGAACGAATATTTCTCCCTGGAGAACGATTGTCGCCGTTCCACCGACTTTGACGGTTTCAATAGCAGTCGGTGGGCCGATCACTTCCACCGCCGCCTGTCCGGGACGATTCATCCAATGCCCTTGCTCCGCGATGAACGTCGGTTTTGAAATCAGGCGGTAGCGCCACAGGTATGCGGCCATGCCTCCCGTCGCTGAACCGGTGAAAGGATCTTCCGCTGTATCCGGTGGAACGCCCAAGTGCCGCGCGAAGGTATGCCCTCTGGGAGTCGCCCCCCGACAGCAGAACAAGTGCGGGCTGAAGAAGCCCATTTTTGCGCGAAGCTTTTTGTAGGCCGGAATATCCATTTTGACGCGGCGCAAGGCCGCCAAGGTCCGCAGCGGAATCATGAGCTGCGGCGTGCCCGTGCTGACCACTTGGATGGGAACCCCCGGCGCCAAATCTCTCGAGGTTAAGCCGAAGAGGGGAAGGACTTGCGAGCCGTCGATCGTGGCCATGAAGCGAGGCTTTTTTTGAGACATGGTAACGAGTTCCGCCCTTCCATCGCGGCAGCCTATCTCCACCGTGACGACCCCCGCGCGAAGCTCCAGTTTGATGAGGGTCTTGGCCTTGTCGGGCTTCATTCGTCCGGAAGCGACAAGAGCGTAGAGAGTGGCGATGGTCGGATGCCCTGCCAAGGGGATCTCCCTCTCCGGGGTGAAATAGCGGGCGCCGATATCCGCGATTTTGGAGCGGACCACGAACGCGGTTTCAGACAGATTCATTTCCCGCGCAATAGCCAGCATGCGCTCGTCACTCAGGCCATCGGCGTCTAAAATCACGGCGCAGGGATTTCCCGCAAAGGGGCGGCTCGTGAATGCGTCCACCCACATGAAAGGAAGCGCTCGTCTCGTTGAGCGTTTGCGCTTCACGGCAAGCATCGAGGTGCCCAGACTGCTAGAATAACCATATGGCATTAGACCCGATCAATGACCTTCTCGCCCGCACCGAGATCCTGCGCGCGCCCGCGCATCGCCTGGCGACCTTCGGGTCTACGCGCATAGCCTATCACTTAATATCGATGATCGATGAGGTTCCAAACCGCACGCGCCTGCGTGAAGGGACCGTCGTATCTCAGCGTCCTGCAATTCTGACCCCGACTGCGTTCCGCGAGCGCTTTGAGGGTTTTGGCGATGAAGCTGTCGAGTTCTCGCGTTGGATCTCGGAGACCTATCGCGATCTTCTGCGCGGCCTCGAGTATAAATTCCGCAACCAGGACCTTTCCGCGCGCGTCATCTGCGAGGACCCGCGGTTGGTGACGCAGCGAATACTGGCTGATTTTAACGCGCGCGATGTGACCGACCGCGCCGTGATCCGTTGCCCCGACGGCGCGTGGTCGCTGGCGTTGATGAAGTTTACGCTCGATGAAGCGGCGAGCGCATTTCCCGGCCAAGTGCGGGATTTGGAGCGCCGCGGCATGTTCTCTGCCGATGGCGGCGAGGGCGAACGCAGGCGGCGCAAGGTGGAGGCGCTGTTCAACGCCGCCCGGCGCGATCGATCCTATGTTCCGGAGCTGGGACGCACACTGCGCGAGTACGGGTTTTTAAAAGAGTATGAAGACCGATTCCTTGCTCTTTTCTAAGCGCGTTGAAAATGCAGCGACGAAGGCCCTGCCGCCGACAACGGCGCTGAGGCTTTCCGGACGATGAGGCGTCCGAGAAAAGAGAGCCAGAGACGTTTGAGAAACGGCGGCGCATTCTTTGGGGAGACGACGGCCGTGTCGCCAAGGGTGATGGCGCGCCCTGAGACCCTGGACGCCCCAAAGAACGCTTTGAAGGCGTTGAGCTTTTGATCGGTCCCCGTAATGCCGAGAAGCTTCTTTGTGCTGTAGCCTTGGGTCAGAACGCGGGAAGGTTGCCGTGTGCCGTCGACGCCAATTAACGTGGTTGTGATCTTCAGCCTTTTTTCGGCGGAGAAATCAAAGAAGCGCTTGAACCAAGACTTTTCGCGCTGAGTTTTGGAAATGTGGTTGCGCCAGGTCTGCGCGATCTGAGCTGGAATCGGTTTTTTTTCAAACAGATCTTTTAGGCTTGTCGTCCAGACCGTCGGGCTCGCCTTCCCGTTGAGTTCAAGTTTCAGGTCTATTTTTGTGCCGGCAATGTTATCGAGGGCCATCGGCTTGCTGAAACGAAGAGGATCAATGGAGCGCAGTCGCTTGGAGGTCTCAAGGAAGATGAGCCCGTAGTCGGTCTGTGTTTTGGCGATGACGCCTACGAATTGCGTTTCGCTGGCCATGAGCATGCGGATTCTTTCCACACCGGGAATGCCGGCCAACTCGCGCAGCTCCGCGAGCTTTTTCCACCAATAACGGATCTGGAGATCGGCCATGCTTTGCATCAAGATCATTGGCGGCACCTTTAATGGCTGAATGGCTAGATAGGAAACGATGGCGGCGATGGGAGCGCCGGCTTTGAGCATGGCGTAGGCCACAAGTCCATGGATCCCGATTTCAAGCGCATAATGAAGGAAGATCGATACGGCGTCGAGGGAAGTGACGGGCTCGATGAGCCGCGTGAGCAGATAGGTGCGACGGGGGTGGGGGGCGGCACGGGCTTTCCTTCCGGGACCATCGAGCGTGATGAATCCATCGCGGTTGAGGGACGCATGTTGG
>CAZGVK010000127.1:0-4720 GCA_964529095.1 uncultured Elusimicrobia bacterium | reverse complement strand
CTTCCCAGCCGAACCTCTCCAAGCTGGACGCAACAATAGCGAGCGGAAACATCGGACAAATCCAGCACAGCGCACCGATGGGCCTTCCAGAGCCTCTGGCGCGAATCTTTGCGGAGAATGAGATCCTACCGATTGATGCTTCGGCCGCGGCGGCGACGGACGATCGGATAAAACGCGCGCAGCATCAGCTCGAAGAGCTCGTTAAGAAGCTGAGGCTGCCCAAAGATGGACCGGAACCGATCCACGTGGTCTTAAATCACAGCCTGAGCGTCAACGCCAGTCTGGTGAGAGCTCCCTCGGGAGAGAGGGCTGTCGTCGTCAACCTGGGAATGATGCGGTTCGTCGACTCGGACGACCAACTGGCGTTCGTCGTCGGCCACGAGCTCGAGCACGGCACCTCCCAGATAGAGTCTCACCTCAAAGGCCAGCAAGGTTTGGTGGCTGGTCTGTATAGGCGAGTGATCGAGAATGAGGTGGACCTCAAGAGCGTATCCGAACGCATGAAAAACAACGGCTTCAACCCTAGCGAGGCGCACAGCTTCATGAAGAAGCTGCGGGCCCTCACGGGCGATGCGCCGACAGGATCCCATACATCGACAGCGGCGCGGCAAGACGGACTGGAGGTCTTGCTGACGACGTTACGCCGTCATGACGGGGAGCAGCTACCGCCTGAGGAAGAGCATCAGAATGACATCATCAACGCGACGCTCAAGAGCCTATTCACCGAACCCGCCTTGCGAGCGACGCAACAGCACTTCCTCCAGGACGCTATTGCGCACATGGAAGTCGAGGCTGAAGCCGGCGACACGGGACCTATTTGGGATTCAGACAGAATTTTAAAAAGGAGCCAAACGCGGATCGACGCGGCACTCAACGGCCTGGCGACACAAGAAGAGCTTTGGGACGCCCGGCTTGTTGCCGACGATCGCATCTTCCACGCGCTCAAGCGCGGATTCCTGGCACGCCGAAGCGCAATGACGATCTCCGTGGCCTATTCGGTCGACCGTCAAATTGGTGGGCTGCGCGGAAGAACGGTCTCGGAGTTGGCATCGCTACTTGAGCAAGGCAAGACGGCGGAAAAACGCAAGGATGCGGAGTTCTTGGCTTTCGCGCTGGGCTACAGCCGCGAGGAAGCGCAGGCCCTGTTCTCCCGCGAGAAGGAACTTAAAGCGGCCTACGGCCCGACATTTCCCGCCGTCTCGAAGGCTCTGCGCCAGGAGTTGGGTCTTCGTAGGCCGCGGCATTGGAGCGAGACCGCCGAGGAGCAACGGGAGTTCGATAAAGCCGCCGACCGATTTTTCCTGGAAGCAATCAAGCGTGAGCCGTTCCCAGAGTGGGGAGACAGCGATTCTAGCTGGCCTCGGATTAATTCGGCTCTGGCGAGTTTGAATCAAGAGTTCCGGGACGAAGCCGTTGAGAGGGCCTTCGATAAGTTCTCAAGCGACATGTCACCGTGGTTGCTGACCGGTTATAGAGAGGAAACGGCGCATCATCTCAGCGAGGCACTGTTTCGATTCCTCGCAGAGCATCCCACCTCGCCGCAAGCAGTAGTCCAGCACTCCGCGCGGATGACACGACTGATCGAGGAGTTGCTCGCCGCCTTTCCTAACGACAGAGTGCGCGATCTTAAACGATACGCGGCAGGTGTCAAGCGCGCCGGTCTCGACGTCAACGCTGTCCTTGGCCCGATTATCGCCGGCCCCGGTCGGCAGTGGCTGCGGCCATGGGAGCTCAAAACTTACATAGTGAGAGAGCCACGGATGGGCGAGCGCCTCATGCATGATCTGCGCAATCTGCGCGACCTCGGACTTAACGTTAACGCCGAGATCGTGGATTTCCGTGAAGCGTACATTAACGCGGTCCCGGAGGCTGTGGAGCAATACGCGCGGGCACTGTCGATGCATCTCATCTTCAAAGATCTCACACAGACGCAGATCAGAGAGTTGTTCTTGAGGCTGGCGCACTTGCCGGTCTCTGATGTCTCATCGACTGATGTGGGCTTTCCCAGCCTCACGAAGATCGCCGTCGAAGCGGGCGTTCCTAAGGTAGTCGTTGTGGAGGCCGCGCAGAGGCTCAAGGAGCCTTGGCCCGACCACCTCGACGAGTTCTTTAGCCAAACGGAAGCGCTGACCCTGCTCGACGCCCTGAGCAAGGCAAAAGGCAGAGAGCGTGCCGCACGATCGCTCTACCGGGTCATGCCCCAGCCCTGGAAGCACTCCTGGCTGGCGAGTTCCGTCCACAGGAACAGAAACCTTGCCGGCGGCGAGCTGGCGCGTCGATTAAAGCCGATCATCATCAGGGAAAAGGCGCCCTTGGAGGAGGAGGCCTTTCTAGACTTCGAGGTTGGCGTGCTACTTGGCAAGCTTCCGGACCCGAAGGCCCGATGGGAAGTGCTGCGCGAGCTTTGGGAAGGGCACGATACTTCGCGGTCCACATCGAAGTTTAATGCTGAGTTTAGAGCGGCGATGAACAACGGCTTGAGCTTGGACGCGCTACGCTCGCTAGGCGTCGAGCAGAGGCTGGAGATCGTCGCGCAACGATTGAGCCTCAAACGAGGAGACAACGACTCGTTTCCGGACTGGGACACTTTCATCGATGGCTTGATCGAAGACGCACAGGGCACCGCCGCCGCGCCGGGGAGCCCGTTGCTCGATCCGAGGCTGGTACAAACGGAATATTTCCTCGAGAATCAGCTGCGGCTGTCCGAGTATCAGCTCGAGAGGGCCACTCCGTATATCCGGCTCAAGAAAAACTCCGGAACTCCGAAAGGCAGTGTCCGGCCTGGGTTTGTGCAGGTCAGCGATTTCGTGCAGCGACAGTTCAACACACGGTCAAGCCTGCGAGACGAACTCCTTCACCGCATCGAAAGGAATCTCTCGACCACTTTGGCGGAGAATGAACTGCTGCGCCCGCTTCGAGTGAAGCATGAGGAGTGGTACAAGAACCCGGCAGTGATCGCCGCCGACTTACCTCAAATCCTCAGCCAGGCACTCAAAACTAACGACGAGCGCTGGGCCAGCATCCTATTCCTGCTCGGCCGAACGGAGCAAGTTCCTGAGGCTCTTTCCAAGCCTTCCTTGAGTGCTGGGTTGAGCCAGGAGGAGTACGCGCCGACGATTAGAAAGCACTTCATGAGCGCCCATCCGCTGGTGCGGGCCGTCGCCTTGCAGCCGCTACTTGACGAATCGGCGGGACTGCTATCGGATTTGGGCAAGACGCAGGAAATCGAAAAGTTTATTCTGGGCGAGCGCTACAGTGAGCCGTTGTTTCGCAAACTCTTTCAGCACTATCTCGCCTCCGTGCCAGCCGCCGAGCGCAAACTGATCGTCGCCAATATTTTGAGCCAGTTCGTCGAGGGGGGGACGGCGCGTTCCAAAATTCCTCTGGCAAAGATTTTAGAAAGCATGGGTCCTTTCGGCATTCGGGCGGGGCAGCTGATGCGGTCAAGCGGCATGGTCTCGCCGGAGCTCGCCAAGGAGCTGGACTACATTCTGGATTCCGCACTTCCTCCAAACCGCATCAAGATCTACGACGACCTGGCGAAAATATTCGGCCCCCGATTACAACACATCCACTCCGTCAACGAACTCGTCGGGTCTGGAACGGTGAACTATGTCGTTCAGGCCGACCTGGTCGATCCTCAGACGGGGAAGCTCGTCAATACCGTGGTTCGGATTCAGCGTGATTATGTCGAGGGTCTCGCCGCCAACGAAAACGAAGTCTGGGTCAAGGTGATCGAGCGCTTGTCGCAGGACTCGGATCCCGCTACGCGCCGGATCGCTATTCTCATCGATGAGGCTCGAGAGAATGCCATAGCCAATCTAGCGCACGGAGGGCTCGACCTCGACCAGGGTATCGAAAGGGGCAACTACCAGTCGGCATTGTTGAGCTACGCGAGGCCGGGCGCAGCGGCGGGCGGCCTCGCCATCGACGTCGCCAAGCCCATCGCCAGCCTTCAGGCGCTTATTCCTGAGCCGCTACAAGGTAAAGTTTCCGTTTACGAGTTTATCGAAGCAACCCCTCTGAAACGCATTAAGCACGCCCGCAAGCGAGCCCAGATCACACGCGCGATCTTGCGCACGGAGCTGCACGCACTGTTGGAGAACGGGGTGTTCGACACCGACGGGCATCTTGGAAATTGGCTGTTCGACCAAAAGAGAAACCGCCTCGTGCGCATCGATTACGCTCAGCTCCGCACGCTGAGCAGAGCGCAGAGGACAGCGATCCGCGATATCCTGCGCGCCCTGCTCCACCCCTCGCCTCGCGCCAATGATCTCGAGGCGCTCGCGCGCGCTCTGCCCGAAATCTTCGAGATGAACGAAGAGCAGTCGCAGCTCGGCGAGATGCTTCCCATTCTTAACGAGATCTTCAGCGGCCCAGACTTCCCCCACTGGATGCAGCCTCTCGACCGTCTCTTCGCGCTGCGGACAGCATTGGAACAGAAACTTTCCGGATCCGGGCCTGCGACGCTTCGGCTGCGGGATTGGTCCCGTGCCGCATTTGCCGGCATCGGCAAGCTCATGGGGTACCGCGAGACTCTGGGCTTCGGCGTGTTCGCCTGGGAGGTCACACGGTACTTGGATATCAGCCGCAGTGCCTTCATCTTGGCTGATATCAAGAGCCGCCTCGGGCGTACGTTGCAGTGGCTCGGCCTGCCGCACTCGAGGAAGACTCTCAGCGAGCCTCGTGTCCAACCGCTTGCGGCGAGAGGAATATTCAG
>CAZGVK010000126.1:0-6378 GCA_964529095.1 uncultured Elusimicrobia bacterium | reverse complement strand
GTACTATAAGCGTTGGCACAAAAATAACTATGTGTTTTTGGATGCCGATGCTTCACTCTAACTTCGTTGCTCGTCGGTCACATACCTATCGGTATGCTCCCTTCTCGCGCCTTGTTAGAGTATCGCCTCGACACCCAAAATCCACAAAGTTATTATTGCGTCAACCCTTAATGACCGAGCGCTCGCAGTCTTTCCTGAAGTCGCAGCGTGGGCAGAAGCTCGTGTCGGGAGAAAAAGCCGCCGCCTCGATGCCTGAGGCGGCGGCGCGGATGTCGGCGTCAAGGGAGTCTTCGCCGGCGGCGTTATAGCGGGCGCTGACGCGTTCACCGGCGGCAATGCAGTCCACGGTCAAGATCGCCGGCGACAGGCTCAGTCCTCGGGATGAGCCCAGCGCGTAAAAGCGCATTTGCAGATCATGGCCGACTTGCTCCCGCGTCGGCACGCCGGGGCCGGTTTTATAGTCGATGATCTCGTAGGCGCCATCGGGGCTTTGGTCGATGCGGTCGATCATCCCGCGCACCTGATGCGCGCCCGAGGTCCAGATGAACTCCTTCTCAATGCCTATCGTTCGGGTCCGGCGCGATTCTTCCTCCGCATGGAAACGTTGTAGAACGCGCTGAGCCTTCGAGTACCAACGCGACTCGGCGTCCTCGTCGGGATAGCCCCGCACGAGCCACTGCGCGCGCAAGGTCTCGTGGAGCGATTCAAGCGAGCGGTCCCCTCCGCGCAACCAGCTCTCGAGCGTGCGATGCAAAGACAGGCCGAAGGAGGCGTTCGGCGTCATGGGAATGCGCCTTCCCTCCACAAACAGAAGCTGGTACTTCCAGGGGCACTCTCGGTAGATGCGATAGCGGGTAAATGAAATTTCCATCTAGGCTATGGAGACTGAGTTGCGTGTCGGATAAACTCGACGTCGGTATCGCCATAGCGTTCCTCGCGAAATTTTTCGTAGCCGGGGGGCAGCGCGACACGCTCTTTCTTGTAACGCTGCAGTAGAGCCCAGCCTCCCGGGGCCAGAATCTTCGCCTCGGCCACGCGTGCAAGCGTTTCAGTCGAGTAGGAGAGCATCATGTTCTCCTTCGTCCGGTACGGCGGACCCATATAAATAAGGTCAAAATTAGAGACGCCGGCGCGGTAGGCAATCCACGACAAGTCTTGCAGAATATCGCCATAGCAGGCCCGCCCCTGCGCGGCGAAGTTGAAGCGCTGAAGATTCTCCGTGATGACGCCGACGCAGCGTTTATCCGCGTCCACGAAGAACGCGGATGCGGCTCCCCGAGACAGAGCCTCTATGCCGACGGCGCCGGTGCCGGCATAGAGATCGAGCATGCGCGCGCCTGCCAGGCGCGGGCGGAGGATATCGAAAACGGATTTTTTGATGCGGGCCGAGATGGGCTTGACCGGCATCGTATTCGGCACGCTCTTAAGGACGCGGCCGCGGCTTAAACCGGCGATGATGCGCATAGGCGCGATTATTATAGAATACCGAGGCCATGACCGCTCAAATTATCATCGTCGATGACGATCTCTTGGTGGGCAATCTTACTTTAGAACTTCTCACGGACGCCGGTTATCGCGTCCGCCTGATTTCCGACAGCCTGACGGCCCAGGAAATTATCAAGACCGAGAAGCCTGCTCTCGTCATCATGGACATTCTCATGCCCGGCTTGGACGGGCTGACCTTGCTCCACCGCCTCAAATCCGATCCGGAGACGGAGCCCATTCGCGCCATCATCGTCTCCGGAAAGTCCTTTGCGGCGGAGAAGCAACGCGCCGCCCTTTACGGAGCGGAAGCCTTCATCGAGAAGCCCTACGATATCGATCTGTTCACCGAAAAGATCCACGAGTTCATGAAGCAAGATGGTGTTGAGCCGCAGCCGCCTTCAGCGACAGGGCCCGCCGCGCGCATCGATCTCCAGGCTGTGGTCTGGGGCTGCCGCTCGGCTGCTTCCGGCGCTGAAGCGCCGGTCAGCGTGCGCTACGGCAATCACACCTCCTGCATTTCCGTCGAGACGCCATCCCGCATTTTTATCTTTGACGCCGGATCAGGCATCAGGCCGCTCGGTGAGGAATTGCTGAAGTTCGACAAGCACCGGGAGCTCTGGCTGTTCCTGACGCACTTCCACGCTGACCATGTGGAGGGCCTGGCGAACTTCCCCTGCCTGCGCGACAAAAACCGCACGGTGCACATCAGCAGCACCTCGGATCCGGACAAATCTCTAGAGCAGGCGCTCAAGGCCGTCTTTGAGCCCGGCTCCGGAGATGACCTGCCCTCCGCGAAGATCGAGCTTTACGAACTGCTGGAGCAGACCTACGAAATTCTTCCCGGCGTTCGCCTCTCCGCCTTCTATGCGAACCATCCGGGCACAACGCTCGCCTACATTCTCGCGACCGAAGGCCGCAAGATCGTCTACTGCCCGGACAGCGAACTCTACGGCGACAACGCGACCGCGCTTCAGGACTATGACGAGAAGATCGGCGCGGCTTGCAGCGGCGCGGACCTCATGTTCCATGACGGGCGCTATACGGCGGAAGATTACAAGAAGCACCGAAACTCGGGGCATTCTAATTTTCTTGCCGCCGTCGACTTCGCGGGCAAGAACCTCGTCAAAGCGCTCGTGCTCGTCCATCAGGACGCCAGCTACGCCGACGATGCGCTTGATGCGATGGCGGCGCAAGCGCAGGCGCATTCAGACGAGCGCGGCTACAAGCTGAAGGTCACCCTCGGTCGCGAAGGTCTGCGCGTCACGATCTAGCGAACACGCGACTGCCGACAGAGTTTCTCCGGCTTATTAGGGAAAACATATTCCGGTTGGTGGTGGTTGAGTGCGATTAGCCGGGTTGGGACCAGCGCCCGCAACGGTGCAACCGAGGTCGACATAGCTTTGTGTCCATCCGTCGCAACCCAGCCAGTCGCCGAAGTCTGTGCACCGCTGATATGTGTTACACCAAGTGATTACCAGCTTGTCTGTGGGATCCGGACACTGAGACTTTGCCAGATAGCCCTGCGCATTGCCGCGGAGCATTGTAGGTGAGATGTTTCTCCATGAACCTGTTATTGGACCGGAGTTGGTGAATAATCTTAATTTCTTAAGCATGGTGTTATAGTAAATGGATCCACCTGTAACTCCTGATATAGGAAGAGGAAGAGAAGGATCGGATCCACGTACTGCTACGGTCATGATGCCATTGATGCGCAACGTTCTCCTGTCGGTTAAGTTTTCAGAGCCTATCGCCACCTGTCCGTTGTTACGCGCCAAGCGCGTCTCGCCCGTCGTGCTCATGTTCGTATACACACCCGAAGGCGCCGGGTAATATGTCGACAGTGTCACGCTTTCAGAGCCCAAGTCGGAAATAAAAACGCCCAAGAAAAGACCGACAAGGCCCACCCGAAACAGAGATGGGTTTATGCGGATATGAATGTTTAGATCAGCCATCGTCGCACTCCTTCAGCGCAATTGCTTGTTGCCCTGAGTATAGCCCCCGCAATGGCCGTAGCGCCACAGGATATCCGTTCTCATCGGCATCACGACAGCCTCATCAAACGCCGCAAAAATCCAGCCTTGCGCTCAGTATATGGAAACCACCACGGGTCGCAAATGTTGTCGGGCCATTCATGAACGAGCACCGACTGCGCCTGCGTGAAGGCGAGCAGGCCCTCCTCGCCATGGCGGCGTCCCATGCCGCTTTGCTTCATGCCGCCGAAGGGCAAAGAGCCGTAAGCATAATGCGAGGCGGGCTCGTTGATGCCGACGAGGCCGACCTCGAGTGCTGCGGCCAACCTCTCCGCTTTAGCCAGGTCTGTGCTCCAGACGCTGGCTGAAAGCCCATTGGGGCCGGCATTGGCAAGAGCCACCGCCTCTTCTGCGCGGGAGACCTTCATGATGGCAATCACGGGGCCGAAGGTTTCCTCGGTCATCACACGCATGTCCATGCGCGCATCGAGCACCAGCGCCGGCGCCATCAGCAGATTGTCCCGGTCGAGAATTTCGCCGCCGATGACGCGCGCGCCCTTCTTGCGCGCGTCCGTCAGTTGATCTTGAATGTGATTGAGAAGCGGCGGGAACACGAGGCGCCCGAGGTCGGCGTGGCGGCCGTCGAGCTTTTGGCGCAGCGCGGCCACGCGCTGCCGCACGAGCCGGATAAAGAGTTCATGGATCTCGGCCACGACGAAGACGCGCTCAACGCCGACGCATAGCTGCCCCGTATTGGCGCAGGCGGCCCATACCGCAGCGGCGGAGGCGCGCTCAAGCGCGGCGTCGGCGAGAACGATCATGGGGTGCTTGCCGCCGAGTTCGAGGATGACTGGTTTCATCTGTCCTGCGGCGCGCACGGCGACGGCGCGTCCGGTTTGCAGGGCGCCGGTAAATACCGTCATGTCGGTCGCGTCAATGACGGCCTCGCCGACGGTCCCATCGCCGGCAACGACCGAGAGCAGGCCTTCGGGCAGCAAGGATGTCGCGGCGACCGCAGATTCAATCCACAGGGCCGTCTTTGTCGTCCATTCCGAGGGCTTGAGCAGGACGGCGTTACCCGCGAGCATCGCGGCGAAAGCGTCGCCAAATGGGATCAGAAACGGCATGTTCCACGGCGTGATCAGGCCGATGACCCCGCGCGGCACGCGTCTTTCGTAGGCGCGCTTATTAAAGAGGAACCAGGGCTTGCTCGCCGCCTTGTCGCCCAGAACTCGGGACGCGAGCGAAGTCATCGAGTCGACAAGCAGCCCGGCGACCCCGACCTCCATCAAGTCCGCTTCAATGAGCGGCTTGCCGGTCTCCTCATGGACAACGGCGCTTATCTCCTCGCGGCGTGCGGCGAGCGCCTTCCACAATGCGTTCAGGGCCGTCACTCGCTGAGCTATGGTGGTTCGGCGCCAGATGGCGGCCGCTTGGCGCGCAGCGGACGCCTTCGCGGCGGCATCAGCGAGAGCGCTCATTGGCGTGTCGCCTGCTCAAATGGAATGTCAAGAAGCGGCCAGTTTTTCGCATCGGGATCGCGGTAATGCCACCACTCCTCATGCAGCGACTCGAAACCGGCAGATTCAAGCGCGGCTTTGAGAATCTCGGCGTTGCGGCGAGCATGCCGCGGCGCAGATTGAGCGCCGTGATGCGAGCGCGGGCTGAACTCATCGAAAGCCGAGGGCATGGCCAGCGCTCGGCCCGCTTTGTCTGCGAGCCCCACATCCACCGCCCCAGCGCGGTTATGCGAGGAGCCGCGTGTGGGATCTGCCACATAACGCGGGTCCGGCTTGGCCGCCCACAATTCTTTTTGCGCGGACAGAGGGCGGTAAGCATCGTAAATCACCAGCCGTAGTTTTTTTAAACGCAGATTCGCGGCGGCTTTTTCCAGCTTCATCGCGGTGGAGCGCCGTAAAAATGCGGCGGCAAACGGATATAACGATCGTCCTGTCCGATTGTCCTTGCTCGCGTAGCGAATGTCCAGAACGGCGTCTGGAATCAAGGCCAATAAGTCGATCAGAGGTTCGGTCAGGAGCAATCCGGTCAATTGGTGGACCTTAGCGGGATCGAACCGCTGACCTCCTGCATGCCATGCAGGCGCTCTCCCAGCTGAGCTAAAGGCCCGAAAACGGTATTTCTTCAACTTTCTTGGGGCCAAGGGACAGAAACAAGCCCGCGAGCTGAGGGCTATCCGGATTTTCCACAGCTTTCTGATTTTGATTTTACAATATAAAGCACACCTTGCTCAAGATTAATATTTTCCAAAAAAAATCATCCATGGTGGGGGAAAGCTTCTCTTTATCTTTTGCTGGCGGTCTTGCAGACAGCATTGATGACTTTCCCTCAGAGGGAACATTTTAGGCGCCTCAATCGTCTGATGAAGAGTCGCCGGGACCGGCGGCTGAAAAAGGAGGCTAATATGGAAAACTTACCGAAGCTTGAAGCACGCATACGGCCGTACCGTGATCCCTCGGATCGCTCGACGAAGCTGTTGGCCTTTGCGGAACTCATGATTGCCGAAGCTTTTGTGATTAAGGGCATCCGCGTGCTTAAAAAGGACGAACCGGGCAATGATGAACCGTTCGTCGTATTCCCGGCGGAGAAGGGGAAGGGCGCTATGGCCGACCGCTGGTTTGATCTGGCTCATCCGACGACCGCTGAAGCGCGCACTGCGGCAATCGGACTGATCCTCGCGCGGTATCGAGAGTCCATCGCCGGCGGAACGGCCCGGGCCTAGGGTGCAACCTCCACAGGCCGATAATTTTGTTCATGCCAGCCCTTAGGAAGCGTAACGAAATAAATGAGTGAATTTATGGCGGCGAGGCGCCCGTCTGGCAAGGCGCGAAGAGCGAGCATACCGCTAGGTATGTGAGCGATGAGCAACGCAGCCAGGCGGGATGCATCGGCGTTATAAATCGCT
>CAZGVK010000125.1:0-2520 GCA_964529095.1 uncultured Elusimicrobia bacterium | reverse complement strand
GTGACTGGAGTTCAGACGTGTGCTCTTCCGATCTATGGAAGATGAAAGAAAGAGACGTCTATTCATATTGAACCTCAACATGATTTACGTATTTAGGTCGGCAGTTGGATGCAGTTAGATGCGCGATAATGACCAGCCGGGCAAAAAAAAGCGTCCCCGAATCGGAAACGCCTCTTTAAGTGAACTCGTTCCGCGTTAGCGGAGGTTAGTATCGACGATGCCGTTTCCGGATCTTGTAAGTGTCAGACCAACTCTCAGGTTGGGAAGGCGGGTTTAGCACCCCAGCGACGCTGCCCCGCTGGGGACCCCGCCTTGCCCCCGCTCTTTCAAGCGACAAAATCGGATCTCGCCGGCCCTTAGTTTGGACAGCGGGCGTCAATGATAGTCCTGGCCTTGCGCTCAAATTCCGCGGTCCACGCCTCAGGCGCCTGGTCGCGCTCCTGATTGCGCGAGGCGCGGAACACCCTGGTGATCAAGCCGTCGCTTTTCTCCGCTTCCAGGAGCCTCTGAAGGCCTGTAGCCAGGAGTTGCCGGCCCGCTTCGCTGATACTGGCGTCACCAACGCTCGTGGCGGTCGTGGTGCAGCGTCCGCCACTCACCTTGATCGGATCCTTGCCCTTCCACGCGTCGAGCCTCGCTTTCTTCTCGCTGGAGCTGTTGTAGCCAAAGGTCCAGCCCATGTCGCTCACGTAGTACACGGCCTGGCCAGGCTTGCACGTCCGAGTGCCGCCGGCATTCTTCTCCGAATCAAGGCAGGCAAACTTCTGGTTATCGGTCTTGGATCCCCATGATCGATGAAGGCGAGCCAAAGTTTGAACGCGTCGATCTCGGCGCGTGGAGCCCCGCCCTGAAACAACTTCCCGAGCGACTCGGCGAGCGCGCCGGTGTCCTTGTGGTTGCAGTTAACGTCAATGCCCGTGCCCAATGGGAGCTCAATCCCAGCGGCCGGTTGAAAGGGCGTGAAGCTTACCCCCTGGAAACTGCTGGTCAAGCTCTTCTCGCAATCAGGACAGGTAACGTCGGCGACCCACTCATCGTCGGCGAAGAAACCTAACGCCTTGGAGAAGCGCGAAGAGAGAAACTCCCCGTAGATCTCGCCGTTCCGCTTGTCCTTCGACTGTCCCTTGAAGTGTGGTTTCACTTTGTAACGGACCAGGTCCCCGTTCTCGTCTACGACACCCGGGACAGAGCAGTGGAACTTGGGCGTGGTGCCGGTGCCCTTGCTCAGATCCTTGTTAGCGACGCAATTGATCGGCAGCGCAAGTCCGGCGGAATCCACCGGCGGCGCGCCGGGGCGCGCACCTTTCGTGGGATTGAAACCGAGTACCGGGTCGTATCCGGGATCGGGCTCTTGCCAGACTTTTGCTGTCCGCTCGGCCAGCGCGCGCGCTTCCGTAGTGAAACAGGATGCGCCTTTTTCCTGCGCCGTGGCCGCGGCCGGCAACGCGAAGAAAAGTCCTATGAAGAAAACGAAAAGAGTGATCTGCGGAACGATAAAGTTTTGAGACGACTTACGAAGCATAGGATAGGCCCTTTCATCATGAAAAGGGGGAACTGAATTAGAAAGGGGGAACAGACGAGATTCTACCAACCCTGGTGCTGAAAAGAAAAACAAAGACAAAGCCCCCGGCGAAATATTCCACCGGAGGCTCTTATCCGTCGCAGTTATTTGCGAGTCAACGATTAGTAGGCGGGATTAGTAACGCGAGCCGCCGTTGCGACCGCCGCCACCGCCGCCGCGATCTTCGCGTGGCTTGGCTTCGTTGACGTTCAGCGCCCGTCCGCCCAGGTCCGTACCGTTGAACTTCTGGATAGCAGCCGCGCCTTCTTCCTTCGTTGACATCTCAACGAAGCCGAAGCCGCGTGAGCGACCTGTTTCGCGATCTTCAATCAAGGATACGCTTTCGACCGTGCCCGCTTGCGCGAACAGTGTCTGCAGCTCCTCGCTCGAAGTTTGGAACGCGAGATTACCGACATGAAGTTTCATAGTCATAGTTTCTTACCTTTTCCCCTTTGGGGACATAACAGAAGCCGCATGCGAACATGGTAGCTTCCCAATTTGCTAAAGGACGTTGGGATTTACATATCCATGCCGCCGGGCATTGCCCGTGGCTTGTCATCTTCCTGTAGCTCAGAAATGAGGGCTTCGGTTGTTAGCATTAAGCCCGCGATTGATGCGGCGTTTTGCAACGCGCAACGCGTGACTTTCGCGGGATCGATAATCCCCGCGGCCACCAGGTCCTCAAAAGTTTCAGTGGCGGCGTTGTAGCCGAAGTTCGGGTCTTTGTTAGCCCGAACTTTCTCTACAATCACTGCGCCTTCTTTGCCGGCGTTTTGAACAATCTGACGCAACGGCTCTTCAAGCGCGCGCTTGATGATGTTGACACCAATCTGCTCGTCGGGATCGCCGATCGTTTCGCCGTCTTCATTCGTTTCGTATGCTTTGAACTTATCCAACGCCTTGGCCGCGCGAATCAAGGCCACGCCGCCGCCCGCCACGATGCCTTCTTCAACAGCCGC
>CAZGVK010000124.1:0-3423 GCA_964529095.1 uncultured Elusimicrobia bacterium | reverse complement strand
GTACTATAAGCGTTGGCACAAAAATAACTATGTGTTTTTGGATGCCGATGCTTCACTCTAACTTCGTTGCTCGTCGGTCACATACCTATCGGTATGCTCCCTTCTCGCGCCTTGTTAGAGTATCGCCTCGACACCCAAAATTCACAAAATTATTGTTGTGTCAACCCTAAGCGTTGGCACAATAACAACCTTCTACTATCCGCATCATTTGAGGAAGACGGTCATGACCGATATGATTTGGCTCTACGGCATCAGCTGCCGTTGCAGGATCGGAGTTCCCGCTTCCGAGCGCGCCCGCCCGCAAAAGATTTTGGTGGATATCGGCCTTGCTGGGAGCATCCGCCCCGCCGCGCGACAAGACGACTTCCGCCGGGCCGTGGACTACGAGGCTGTGGAGAAACTCATCCGCGCCGAATCTGAAGCAATCGAGTGTTCTTTGATGGAAACCTTGGCCGAGCGCCTGGCCGCTGCGGTGCTCAAGACCCAGCCGCGCGTGAGCGCTCTGAGGATTCGCGTGCGCAAGACGCCTGCGGTGATGCCCAAGACGCGCGAAGTCGTCGTCGAGATATGGAGGAACCGATGATCATCCGCAAGCTCTATCGCTTTGAAGCGTCGCACATCGTGCGCAACTGCTCCTCGGACCGCTGTAAATACTCCGTGCATGGGCACAGCTTCCGTTGCGAACTCTTGCTTTCCGCCGATCGGCTTGACCGCGGTCAAATGGTCTATGATTTCGGCCTGCTCAAGGGCGGGGTCAAGGACGTTCTCGACGGCTTTGACCACGCGGCGCTGTTTTGGAACAGGGAAGCGCCGCTCTACACCAAGATGATGAAGGCGCACTCCAAGCGCTGGGTTTCGCTGCCGGTCTCGCCTACGGCCGAGCAACTTTCCCGCGTGATCTTCGTGGCGGTCTCGGCCATGCTCGACAATACGCTGAAGGTCAATGGTGATCAAACCGCGCGTGTGCACTCCGTCATCCTGCACGAGACCGAAACCGGCTACGCGCAGTGTTTCCGTCAGGACGCCTATGACGCGGAGTTGGGAGCTATTGACCTCCAGGATGTGGTATTTTCTCCCGCCGTGCAGGCCGAGTGGACCGATCCGGCCATGTGGAAAAAACTTCTCCAAGGTACCAAGTTCAAGAATCCGAAGATCACAATGCAGCTTGGCCCCTTTCCTAGGCGATCAGACGACCTCCGTCCACGGTGAGTTCAGCGCCGGTGCTGTAGTCGGCGGACACGGCGAGGTACAGGCAGGCGCGCGCGACGGCTTCAGGCGTGCCGAGGCGCTTGAGCAAGGTTGCCTGCGCAAGCGCCTTTTTCCCCTCGCGGCCAAGAGATTCCGGCGCGAGGACGGGCCCGGGCAGTATGGCGTTGACGCGAACCCGGGGCGCCAGCGACTTGGCGAGGAGTTTATTGACGCACAAAAGGGCCGCCTTCGAGGCGCAGTACGGGCCGAAATCGGCGTAAGGACGGTGCGCCGCCCAGTCAGCGATGTTGATGACAACACCCGTGCCCGAACGTTGAAGCCATGGAGCGCAGGCGCGGGCGAGGTAGTAGGGCGCGCGCGCGTTGATAGCCATGTGGCGATCCCAGTCTTTCGGGGTCGTGGAAGAAAACGGGGTGCGCTCATAGAGCGAGGCGGAGTTGATGAGGACGTCGATGCCGCCGAGGCGGCGCGCGACCGCCGCGGCGAGATTTTCAGGGGCGGCCGCGTCGAGCAGATCGGCGCGAAACGCGGCGGCGTCGGCGCGCGACAACGACTTTGCGGTGGAGACAAGTTGACGCGCCTCGGGCGCGGAGGCGTGGTAGTGCGCGGCGATGCAGGCGCCTTCGGCGGCGAAGGCCAGCGCTATCGCTCGCCCCACGCGCCTTGCAGCGCCGGTGATGAGAACGACCTTGCCCGCAAGATTTATTTGTCGTCCCCGGCGCGATGGGGCCTATTGATGCCGGCGCTCATCACGCGCATGACGAGCTCTTGTATTTTCAGCATCTTTGCCTGCTGTTCCTGAGGCGAGACGCGGGCGTTGGCGAGCATGCTGCCGCGCAATTCCTGGATCATATTCTTGAGCGTTGCGTAATCTGATTTTTGCAGAGGCGTCATGCCTCGCGTGACAAGCGGATTGTTCAGCATCGGCGCAATTGAATCGAGCATGCTGATGACGCTTTTGTTCAGCGCATCGCCCTGAGCGCTCAATTGGGAGAGTTGCTGCAAAGAGGTTGGAGGCGCTGTCGTCGATTCGGCTGCGGCGGATCCGCGGAGCAGATCGAGGCTTGATTGTCCGGCTTGGCCGTTTGGGGCAGTATCCCGGATCTCGGATAAGAGCGGCGCGAGCTGTTGCATCTGCTGCTCCAGCACAGCGCTTTGCGCGGACGAGGGCGCAGACCGCGCCATGAAGGCGGCGAGCTGGAAATGCTCGACGGCCAGACCCGCGCCGTATAGCACGGCGGCGAGCACGACGCCGGCGCCGCGCGCAGGCCAGGCAGAGGCCTTAAACAGGGAGATCAGCCCGCAGGCCAGCATCCAGGCCGCGAGAACCGGTGCCAGCCAGGAGAGCGGATACCAGCTGCAGAGCGCCTGAACGGGTGCGGCCGTGAACGTCACTGCCCCTATGAGCAAGGCGGAATTGAAGTCGCCCGCAGAGCCGAGAGTTCGGCCCAGGGCGTAGGCGAGGCTTACGCCTATCAGGTACAGCGCGCTCCATATGAGGATGGCGAAGAAGCCGACGAGGGCGATCTGCCATGGCTGATAAGCCTCAAGTGCCACAGGATAAGCCAGCGCGGCATGGATGAGATTGAGGGCGAAGAATGCGCCGCCCCAGGCGAACGCCACCGACAACACGGCGGCGCGTCTCGGAGCGGGGCGCTCGGATAGGCGCAAGAAGACGCCGGGAGCATTCAGGAGCGCGGTGAGAGAAAGCCCGATCAGCTCGCCGAAAGACGGCGGCGCGGGCGGCGGAATTTCTTTGTTTGCAATCGCAGTTTCGCTCATATTCTCTCCAGCCTCCACGCGCAGGTCAGCGCGCGCCCAGTATAGCCGAAAATCATGGAATGGGCCAGGCCGCCTTCGAGAATAGACGTCTGACCGAGCGCATGGGCAGGCCGGTCACGTTATCGCGGTCGCCTACGATGCGTTGCACGAGCGGATCCGCGCGGTCCTGTATCGCATACGCGCCGGCTTTGTCCATGTGTTTTCCCGCGAGGCGTTGCAATCGGGCCGAGCTGAGCTTGCGCGCATACACCTTCGTGATGGCGACGTCGGTGTAGACCCGTTTTCCAACGACGAGCGCGGTTCCCGTATAGACGCGTTGCAGCCGGCCGGATTGAAGCGTCAGCATGCGCATTGCGTCCGGGATATCTTTTGGTTTTCCCAGAATCTCGCCCGCGCAGACGACGAGCGTGTCCGCCCCGAGCACAGGATATC
>CAZGVK010000123.1:0-23923 GCA_964529095.1 uncultured Elusimicrobia bacterium | reverse complement strand
TGAGCGATTTATAACGCCGATGCATCCCGCCTGGCTGCGTTGCTCATCGCTCACATACCTGGCGGTATGCTCGCTCTTCGCGCCTTGCCAGACGGGCGCCTCGCCGCCATAAATTCACTCATTTATTTCGTTACGCTTCCTTAGGAAGTGAAGATCGGCATCGGATCGGCGCAAAAATAAAGCAGAAAGAAGTTAATTGCTTTCTTTATGGAAGGACGATCTCCGACTGATACGCGACGACCATGACCGAGACGGCGCCCTTGCCGGCATTGATGGTCACAAAGCCGTTGTAAGCCTCGACCTTAGCGCTCGGGGCGTCAGACTTGACGATGACGGAAAGGCCCTCGGCCGCATGGATTCCCGTGATCCTGCAGTCGATATTTTGGGTCAAGCACCTGCCATAGATCTTCACGAAATCCTCACCGCTACGGACATCACGGACGACGCTGGCGAGCATGCAGCCGTTGATCGATTTCTGCAACGCGCTGACCGCCGAAGGCGCAACCTCATCTTTTGTCAACACCTTCACCGGCTGGGCGAGAAGGTGGCCCTGGCGACGCGCAAGAGTCCGGGTGAGATCGAGGTGACCCTGCGATCCCGACGCCATGTCTGTTTTGATGAGCAGGCCTGTTTGCCCGGGATGACCATTCCGCGGCGCCGAAACAAATCCCGGCTCAGCAACGACTTTCGCCGCGTATTTCAGGGCAACGGCATCCATGCAAGGCGCAATAAGGTCTGCGACCTCCGCGAGGCTGAAAGGGTAAATCGTTTGCATATCGAGTACGCCGCATGCGCCTATGTCGGCGAACGCATCCTCGGGAATGAGCGCGCGAATCGAATCCGCGACAAAAGCTTCAAAAGGCTGGGCATGGAGCGTGGCGGCAACGACAAGAAAGGCGAGGACGCTAAAAGATTTCTTCATGCATCAATGATGCCCAAAAGGCTTACGGCGCACGTAGGACTTGCATCAATTCCTGGATTTGACGCGGATCAATAACATATCATCCCATTGCAATGAACAGTGCCGTCTCTCGACGCAACGAAATCGCCGCAATCCTGCTCGCAGCGCTCGGCTACTTCGTTGATATCTACGACCTGATCTTATTTAGCATCGTGCGCGTGGCGAGCCTCAAGGACATTGGCGTCGCTTCCGACAAGATGCTCGACACCGGGCTGATGCTGATTAACATGCAGATGATCGGCATGCTTCTTGGAGGTCTTCTGTGGGGCATCCTGGGAGACAAGAGGGGGCGGCTCTCGGTTCTGTTTGGCTCAATCGCCATGTATTCGCTTGCCAATATCGCCAATGGCTTTGTGTCATCGGTCCCGGCATACGCTATTCTCAGATTGATCGCGGGCATCGGTCTTGCGGGCGAGTTGGGCGCGGGCATCACTCTCGTCTGCGAGTTGATGTCGAAAGAAACACGCGGCTACGGCACGATGACCGTCGCCGGTGTCGGCATCCTCGGCGGTGTCGTCGCCAGCCTTGTCGGCGACTATTTCGGCTGGCGCAACGCCTACTTCATCGGAGGTGCTATGGGCCTGGCCCTGCTGACGCTTCGCGTCGGCGTCTGCGAATCGAGCCTCTTCGACAAGGTCAAGAGTTCCCCAACCCGGCGCGGCGATTTCTTCATGCTGTTCGCAACCAAAGACCGGGCGATCCGCTACCTCTCCTGCATCGCGCTCGGCGTGCCGGTTTGGTTTGTGATCGGGATATTGGCAACCTTCGCGCCCGAGTTCGGCAAGGCGCTTCAAATGCCGATACTGCCGACGGGATCGCGTGCGGTAATGTTTTTATACGCAGGCTGCGCCCTGGGTGATTTTGCCAGCGGCGGCCTCAGCCAAATCCTTCGCAGCCGCAAGAAAGCGGCATTGATCTTTGTCGTCGCAACCGCCTTCTCTTGCGCGGTCTATCTCAATCTACAGGGCGCAGGGCTCCGCGCGTTTTATACGACCTGCGGCGTGCTCGGCTTCTTCACCGGGTACTGGGCGATCTTTGTGACGATCGCCTCGGAGCAATTCGGAACGAACATCCGCGCCACGGCCACGACGACCGCGCCCAATTTCGTGCGCGGCTCGCTCGTTGCCGTTTCAGCCTTGTTTCAATTTTTCAAGCCGGGGCAGGGCATTGTCGGCGCGGCCGCCATCGTCGGCGCGATTGTATTTTCCCTGGCGCTTATAGCGCTCCTCGGTTTGCGCGAGACTTTCGGCAAGGACCTCGACTATCTTGAGCCGCACACATAACAAGGAGACAAAAACACACATGAAGACCCTCACCAAGTCCGTTGTCGTTGAAGCAGCGATCGCCGGCCTGTTCCTCGCCGTGTCCACAACGCCCGCGTTGGCCGATAGCCTTGAGCCCAAGGCCGCCGGGAGCGAAGCCCCGAAAGTCGAAAAGAAGTCCACCGCGAAGAAGCCCATGAAGAAGCCCGCGACGGTTCACTGCTTCGGCGTCAATGCCTGCAAGGGTAAGAGCGAATGCGCCGTGGAAGGCAAGCACGAGTGCTCCAGCCAGAACTCATGCAAGGGCCAGGGCTGGCTCTCGCTGACGAAGAAGGCGTGCAAGAAGCAGAAAGGCACCGTCCTCCCTTAGAAAAAGTCCACGACCCAGACCGCCACTCCCATGCCCGCAACGAAGTAGGACGTATTGGTCGCGAAGAAGGGCCGGCGGGGAACTCCCGTCGGCCCTTGACGATCATGGTCTGGGAGAACGAGGCCGCCGACCGCGGCAAGCACCTGCACAGTCGCGGCGCATCCATGAAATGGGATTTGGCGAGATCTATCTGGCGACGGGCCACGAGCCGGAGAAGTTCGCGGGACTGGCGCACCTGCGCGGCGTGATCGGCAAGGCGTCGCCCTGGAGCGCGTGAGGAGGACCGCGACTTTAGGCTGACGTCTGTCGGCGCTTGCGGAGGTTGCCAAGACCCAGTTCCGTGCGGTACTGCGCGATGGATCGCAGGGAAAGCCGGACGCGGTACAGGCGCTCGATCTTGCGCCCGAGTTCCGCATCCGTCGCGGCCGGATATTGGTGGAGGAGATCGTGGAGGCGGTCGCGGATCAAGGATTTGCGGCTGGGAACGAGCGTCTTCATCGGTGCCTCAAGCCCCCAGGGAAGCGAGACCGATTTATTCGAAATCAGGCGGTTGAGCACACTCGGGGATATAGCGAGCTTGTCCGCAAGCTCGCGCTGCGTCAGAGGCCGGCGTTGGTCCGGGTCGCCGCTGACGAAGAACGGCGCTTGGGTTTCGATCAGCGCTTCGAGCACGCGGTAGAGCGTGCTCTTTCGGCGCTCAAACAGGCCCAGTTCTCGCAGAAAACTCTCCAAGCGCCGCGCTTCTGCGGCCGGGAGGGAGTTGAGCATCCGGCGGCTCTTGTCCGCGTTGACTTGATAGCGTCCCTTCCAAATCTGGCGATTAAAGAAGGCGAGGCCGGGTTTTCCGCCGTCCACGGTGATCCCCGCGACCGCGCTGTACGTCTTCGCGGGCGCAGCGGAGGACGCGGCCCCGTCGAACTCAGCCTGGATGTAAAGGCTGTTGACGAGCTCCCGCAGACGCCCCGCCTCTTCTTTCGATATCCGGCACAGGCGCGCACGCTCATCGTCCGTATGGCCTTCGTCGCTCAAGAAGAATTCTTGGAAGCGCTTCTCACCCACCTTCTGGAGAAGTTTGGCGAGGTCCCCTTGTCCGTCGAGCGCTGGGACGCCGTCGCTGGCCGTGCTCAGACCCCATCCGCCGAAGCGCTGCGACATGAACCCCGTGCCGGCGTAAGGCGAGACCGAGATCACCTGGGCGTGAAGGAGTCGCTGGAACAGGACATCGGCCTCCAGTTCGCGCACGCGGCCCGCGAAGTCTTCCTCGGTGAGTTCCAAAAGACGGGCGAGCTTGATGCCGACTTGGACTTTGGCGCGGCTTGAAGTCGCGGCTCGAAACGTCATTTCCGGCGGCCACCGCGCAGTGCCGCCGCATAAGCCGCCATACGCTTGGCCACCGAGCGCGCCTGCTCCTCCATCAGTCGCACGAGCTTAAGCTCCCTGTCCGTGGCCTCGCCGTGCAGTTGCGCCGCCGCCGTCTTGAGATTGGAGCACTTGGCGTTGATGTCGTGACGCAAATCCGCCAGTTCGGCGGCGAGATCAGGCTCCATTGCCCTTGCTGCGATGCTTCCCGGTTCTCTTCAGGGACTTGTAGAGCAATCCCGTGTCGATCTTCAATTCAGCCATGACCGTGGTCTTGCGGCCATCATTGTCCGTCAAGCTGCGCGAGATCGCGCCGTCCTCGAAGCGGTTGACCGCGGCGTAGAGGCCGTTCTCGAGGATATAGTGGTACTGCTGCTCGGTCAAAAACTCATCGCCGGACTGGCCCGCGCGGGTCGCCGCCAAAAGCCGGCGCGCCGCGTCCGCAGTGACGCGCCCGGACTCGCCGCCCGCCGCCAAGTCCACGAACTTCTTGAGCTCGCGAACGTTGCCCTGCCAGTCGTGGCGCAGAAGCAGCTGTTTGGCGTCCGCCGTGAAGGACAACCTCAGCCCGCCGCGGTTGAAGAAGGAGATCAGCGGGAGGATGTCGTCCTTGCGCCGGGCCAAGGGCTTGAGCTCGATAGTCAGGCCCTGGACGCGTTGGAGGAAGTCGAAGCGCAAGCGGCCCTTCTTGACGAGATTCTGGAGGTTCTCCAAAGTCGCGCTGACGATGCGAAAGCGGGACTTCACGGCGCTGTCCGAGCCGAGAGGATGGAAGGCCTTCTCTTCGATGGCCTTGAGAAGCTTGTTCTGCATCTTGAGGCTCATCGAGCCGATCTCATCGAGGAACAGCGTCCCCCCGTCCGCCAGGAGGAGCTTGCCCTTGCGGCCGTCACCGGCGCCGGTGAACGCCCCCTTGCGGTAGCCGAACAGCTCGGCTTCCAGGAGATCCTCCGTGTAGTCCGCGCAGTTGATGGCGACGAACTGCCCGCTCCGCCCGGAGCGGCCGTGAATGACTTCCGCCAAGCTCGTCTTCCCGGTGCCTGAGGGGCCCAGTATGATGACCGGCAGCTCCGAGGCCGCGTATTTTAGGGTTTCGGTGACGCTGGCGCGGGTAGCCGCGTCCTCGGTGATGAATAGGTCCGTAAACAGGCGGTCCTCGCCGCCCTCCGGGCATTTACGCAGGAATCGCGTGACGACCGCGCTCACGTTCTCCTCTTCGTTGCCCTTGGCGTAGAAATCGTCGCAGCCGAGTTCATAGGCGCGCTCGACGACCGCCTCCGAATCATGGCCGGACATCACCACACAGTACGCCCCCGCTTTGGCCGCCAACGGGACCAGCTCCAGCCCGGACTTGTCGTCCTTGTCGCCGAGTTTGAGGTCGATGAAGCAGATATCGTGGCGGCGAGCGCCGATCTTCTTGCGGCCGGACGCCAGGTCTACTGCGAAGTCGATCTCGTGCTCCCGCAATTCCCCCTTCACGAGCTCGCGCGCAAGTGGATCGTCCTCGACGACCAAGACCTTGAGTTTTCTCATGAGATTGTAATTCTACATGAAATTCACGTTGTTGAGCATGAACGCGAACGGCATAGGAGGCTTGCTCCATGGGCACCGTTAAGACCGCGCTACTGCATAAAAATTGATCACTCAGGGGTGTCGGAGAAACGGATGTGGCTTTCATGGATCGCGGAATTATGGCGTGGTTTGGGCTCATCGAAGTTTTGATTTCCGGAATCGTTTTAAACGATGGCTATACCGACGAAAACGGACGCACGATCGACCTTCGCAAAATCTAGTCTCGGCTCAGCAGACGATATGGAAAGGAGCGATCCAATGGACATAAGCCTTAGTCATGAAATGAGTAACAGCTCAGTCGACCAGCCCTTCCTACATAAAAGTTGGGGATCTGAATCTGATTGCCGCGTCCGGCGCGCCGTGTCGATTCCCATTGAGGCCGGTGATGCGGTCTTCCATACCTTTGAGGGGCTTTGCGACAAGCAGGAGCATTTCGCCGTCGGGTTCGGCGACTGGCAAGCACAGAACGCGCCACTCGTCCGGCTCCACTCCGAGTGCGTGACGGGGGATTTACTTGGCTCCCACCGCTGCGACTGCGGCGAACAGATGCGCGAAGCGGTCAACCGCATGGCCCGCGAAGGAGGCGTGCTTCTCTATCTTAGGCAGGAAGGACGCGGTATCGGCCTCTACAACAAGCTCGACGCCTACGTTCTACAAGAGATGGGCTTAGATACCTTCGATGCCAACCGGATGCTCAATCTGCCTATCGACGGGCGCAGCTATCGCGTGGCGGCTCAGATGCTCCAGGCCATGGGTCTCTCCCGCCTGCGGCTGCTTTCAAATAATCCGGATAAAGTCGCCCAATTATCTTCCTTTGGCGTGGATGTAGCCGAGGTTGTCGCCACCGGCACTTACCTGAACAAGTCAAATGAGCGCTACCTAAGAACGAAGGTCCAGAAGGCGGGGCACGGCCTGTCTCTCGGATCGCCGACCTAAGACCATGATCAATCATAAATCGCCGATCAGCGGGATCGCCGCATTCCAGAAACGCTATGTCGCCACCGCCGGCTACGACAACCAAGTGATCCTATGGGACGTCCGCTCACAGACAGCGCTTGCGCGCGTCAATCACGATCACTTGGCGAACCATTGCCGCTTCAGCGCCTGCGGACGTTATCTCGTGACCGCAAGTAGCGACCACACGGCGAGACTCTGGTCGGTGCCTGAGCTTAAGCTCCTGGCCATCTACTCCGGTCATGACGACGACGTTGAGATGGCGGCAATCGATCCGACGGGAACTCTGGTCGCCACGGCTTCACGCGACAATCGTGCGCGCATCTTCGATCTCTCGGGACGCCTGCGCGCGGAGCTCCGCGGCCACAGGGCCGACGTGATATCGGTGGAGTGGTCGTCGGACGGACGAGAGCTGCTTTCGAGCAGCGACGACGGAACGATCCGGCGCTGGAACGCGCTGACGGGCACCTTTCTCTCGGAAATCGACTTAATGGGAGTCGAGACCGACACCATCGTCTGCGCCCCCGACGGCACGGTATATGCCGGCAACGATGAAGGCGAAATCGTCGTGATCCGCGGCGCCGATAAGACGTCGATCAAAGCACACCGGTCCGGCGTCAAGCGGATCGCGCTCGATTCGACGCGGGGGCTTCTTGTGAGCTTGAGCTATGATCGGAGCATGAAGGTCTTCCAATGCGGGCCCGGCGGACTCTCGCTTGAAAAGGAAGCCGCTCTGCCTTCCGTCGTGTGGCCCCGTTCATGCGCTTTTCTGGGGCAGACCAAGATCGTCTTCGGCACCTTCGGCTCATCTTACGCCACTTACGACTTCTCCTCGGGAACCTGGGAACTTGATCGGGTCGAGGAAACTCCGGGAATCAACGCCGTGCTAGATATTAATGGCGACCAGATCACGGTCGGGGACGCCGGTTTGGTGCGCCGCAACGGCAACATCGTCGCGCGCCTTGGAAGCCTCTGCAATTTCTTGCTTCGCTTTGAGGATAGAGTCATCACCGGGGGGCAGTCGGGAGAGGTCTTCGACGCTTTGAGCGGTCGGGTCCTGCATCGTCACAAGTCCCCTCTCAATTGCGGCGCCGCCTTCACGAGGAACGGTCGCCCGCACTTCATCCTTGGCGCGTACACCGGCGAGGGATTGGTTTTCTCCTCGGGAGCCGACGGGACGCCGTGTTTGGAAACGGTGGTCCGCCTACACCCAAACGCCGTGAAGGGAGTCGCCAGCGGAGGTTCGAGCCTTTTCAGCGTCTGCGCCACCGGTGCTGCGGCATTCCACTCCGCCGAGGATTTCAGCCTGCTTCGCCGCGAGGAGCGCGCTCACAAGAAGATCAGCAACGCTTGCGAGAACCTCGCCGACGGCCGCTTTTCGAGCGTGAGCCGCGATTTGAAGCTGCGGATATGGAGCGCCGGCGGAGCTCGGACAATCCCCACCCCCCACACGCGTTCCATCAAGTGTGTGCGCGCCCAGAAGGACGGGAAACTTCTGGCCTGCGGCTCCTACAACGGTTGGGTGCACGTCTACGATGTGGAGGCCAGACGTTGGGTGCGTTCCTCTCGCCCGACGACCGCCGGCATATCCTCGCTGTCGGCCGCCTGTGACGGCCGGTCGTTCCTGGCCAGCTCGTACGACGGATCGGTCTACCGCATATGAGCTCGGCCACTGTTCGCCCCGTCGTCATGGACATGGTCGCCGTTCCCAGCGCGGCATTCGTGATGGGATCGACGCCTTGGGAGGCGTTGCGCTGCATAGCCTTTTGGTCGAAGAGGCTCGTCAGTCCCGCCTTCACGACCGCTGCGTTCGGGAGTTGGATCGCCAAGGAACTCCCGGCGCACGATATGGCGCTTAAGTCCTATTGGATCGGGAAGTACCCCGTGACCAACGCCCAGTATGCCGCGTTCTGTACGGCAACCGGGATGGTCGCTCCCGTCTCTCTGATCGGAGGATTCCCAGCCGACCATCCTGTCTGGGGGGTGAGCTATGAGAACGCCGAGGCATTCGCGCGTTGGGCGGGCCGTATCTCGGGACGAGTCTTCCGTCTGCCGACGGAAGCGGAGTGGGAGTTCGCCGCCCGCGGCTTAGTCCGCCGCGACTACCCGTACGGCGACGACTTCTCAAGCGCGTGCGCCAACACCGCCGAATCCGCGATCGGAACGACCACCCCGGTCGATCGCTACGAGCGTTGGGCTTCGCCGTTCGGCGTCTGCGATATGGCGGGCAATGTGGAAGAGTGGGTAGACGACCGGTACGCCCCCTATCCCGGAGGATGCCTCATCGAGGATGACCTGACCCGCAGTCTGGGCGTCGACTATCGCATTCTGCGCGGCGGCTCCTTCGCACGCGGCGGGGACCTTGCGCGCTGTGCACGGCGTCATGGGCCTTATCCTTCCGCCGAGTATCGATACACCGGATTTCGTATCGCGTATGACGCAGACCAGGAGGTGAATTGCAATGACCGGCCCGAACAGCATCCATCCCGATAAGTAAGCCGCAGAACGTGTCTGAGCAGGAAGAATGGGAAAGACCCCCCCGCCGCCAAACTGGGCGGCGGGGGCACCTGGAGAAAAACATGGCTTGGAGCAAGATCAACGCCTTTTGTATCGACATAGACGAGCGCTGGATATTTTCGGGGGATGCCTCAGGGCGGATTCGGACCGTGAACATCGAGGGCCTCGGGATATTGAGCGAAGTTCAGGCTCATGGGGGCACGATTTCGGCACTGGCCGCTCATCCGCGTCTGCCGATCATCGCAGCACTCGGGATGGATCAATATGTCACCATTTGGCGATACGAGGAAACGGGAGAGCTCCGGCGGCTCCATTCCTTCTCGGTACGCCCCATTCTCTGCGGCAATGACACCGAGGAGTATTTGCCCGTTCTCTCCGAGAGCCAGGCCATCGGCTTTCACTCAAGCAAGAGTCAAATTGTCACCCGCAGCGGCAACGGCGGGCTTCTCGAGATCGCCTTCGACGCCGAAGGCTGGTGCGTCCTGCGCTGCACGCGCCTCCACGCCTCCTACGACCTCGTCACGGCTCGCTATCTCATCGACTCCGAGCGCATCGCGGCGGGAATGACTCGCGGCGTCGCGGTCCTATGCGAGGACGGAAAAATCCTGCGTCAGTGGCGCTTCGGCGATGAATCCGTGCATTGGTTCGAGCATTATCACGACAAAACCTACTTGGTGGCCAGCGATTCACGGCGCGTGATCCGTCTCGACTTCTCCGGAGAAAGCGAACCGCTCGAGGGCGCGCCTTTCGCCCTCGACGACTTCGAGCATGTGACTCGCAATCGCATGTCCGGGAGGGTGTTCGCCTCAAGTTTCGACCGCAACGTCTATGAAATCGATCCGCGAACCTGCGCCAAGACCGCGCTCATCTACGCCTCGCCTTTCAAAAACCGCTGGATAAAAACATTGGAGCGCGATCCCTCCGTACTCCTCGTTCAGTGCCGCAATGGGGGGCTTTACAAGGTCGACTTAGCCACTGGACAAGTTGTGTCCGCCTTAAAAGAGACACCCGATGCGCTTTGGACCGCCGCTAAGACGCCGAATGATACGCTTATTGTGGCCGGCGAAGGCGCGTACTTTCTGGAACTGTCGCCGCGCCAGGTTGAAAATCCGCATGTGCGCAAAACGGCATTCACGGCCCGGCGTCTGGCCTTGGCCACGGAAGCAGCAAGCTATACCAAACGCGTGGTCGTCCATGAACGCCTGGGGACCATGGCCTTCGCACGTACGGACGGGGAGATTCTGATCGGAGGAACCGATCGGACCGAGCGGCTGATGAAGTTCGACTCGGCGGTCCGCGACTTGACCTTTCATCCAAGCGAGCCATGGCTCTTCGCCTCGTGCGAGGACGGTCGAGTGGTCAAGATCGATGTTATACGCCGGAAGACCATCGTCGAGCATCGCTCCCCTCTGCCGGTCTGGACCATCGCCTACAACGCGGAAAAGGATTTACTCGCCGTCTCCGAACGCATGGGTGAACTGATCTTCCTGGATGGGAGAACCTTGACCCGGAAAGGCGCCGAGACGAAGCACCGGTTTGCCAAGCGCATGAAGTGGATCGATGGCGACCGGCTTCTCTACAATCTGAGCGCGGGGCTCTACCGTTACGATATGCGCAAGGGGGCGGCCGAGGAGATCGTCCCGTCGCAGGGGAACACCTTGGAAGACTTTACCTGGGACGCGGGACGTCGCTATCTGGCGTTTATTAGCTACACTCGCAACGTCTCACTCTGCGATTTCGAATCAGGAAGCCTGCTCAGCGTCGTTCCGGACCAAATGGACTACTCCAAAGGTATTTTCTGGCTCGATGGGCCCCTCAGCCGCTCGGGCTACCCCTACGAGTTCCTCACTTTCGGCAGGACGGGCGTTCCCTGCCTGTACCAAGTCCATGACGGAAGAATCCTTTCGCTCGGGCAGGTGAGCGACCATGCTCATTGACGTTCAAGCGTTGGATCTTTCTTATGAGGTTCGGGATATCAACCCCGAGTTGCCTTGGTGGAGGCATCTCTTCGGCGGCCAGTATCGGCGCCTGCCTGTACTCCAGGGACTCGGACTTTCCGTATCGGGCCGCGGCATAACTGCGGTATTGGGGAAGAACGGGTCGGGCAAGACCACGCTCATGAAAATTCTGTCCGGGATATTGACTCCGAACGGCGGACGGGTGTCGGTCCTGGGGCATGAGCCCTCTCGGCGCGACAATGACTTTCTTCGACAGATCGGCGCGGTGTTCGGACAGAAAAGGATGCTTTGGCCGGAGCTCTCTCTCGTCGAGAACTTCGACCTGACCCGCGCGGTCTATGGTATCGAGCGCGTTCAATGCCGCAGGAGGGCGCAAGAGTTGACCGAACTATTCGGCCTGGGACCTCTGGCCGAGCGACCGGTCAAGTCCTATTCCCTCGGCGAGTCCATGAAAGCGGAGATCTCCAACGTCCTGCTCTTCGAGCCAAGACTGCTTTTCCTCGATGAGCCGAGCATCGGATTAGACGTGTCGGCCCAACGCACCTTGCGTCAGGCCATCAAAAATTACGCCTCCACGCGGGACTGTCACATCCTTCTCACCTCACACTACATGCGCGACGTCGCGGCCTTGGCGGACCGAGTGCTTCTACTGGAAGGTGGTCGGTTCGTCGAGATATCCTCGGAAGGCACCACCGAGTCGGAGTTTGAGCGCCGTCTGGAGCAGGAGCTCTCTGAACCATGAGTGCTGAGATTGTCGTCTCCTCTTTTAAGACATGGTTCCGCGTGCGCGGCGGCTTGTCCGGTCCCTTAGTTTTTTTGCTCATCATGTTTTTTGTCGAGGGAGCATTCTGGCGCGCGGTGAGCGGCCCATCAGAAGCCGTAGGCGGCTACGCGGGCTCGAAGATTCTTCTTTACGTATTTTCGGCCTTGGTCATCTCCCAGATATGTGCCTGCGTCGGCGAGCCGGACGCGTTGTCTAAGCGCGTGGAATCCGGAGGCCTGGACGCGTTCCTCTTGCGCCCGATCGGCTACGTCGGGCAGATGCTGTCGGTACAGCTGGGCTTGACGCTGGCGCGCGCTGCGGTGTTTTGGCCCCTCCTGCCGCTGAGCGAGCTGGCTTTGACCGGGGAGATTCATTGGATGGCGCAGGCGGCCTCGCTGGCGCTGCTTCCCGCCGCTTCCGCCATTAATTTTTTCATGAATCTTGCACTGGGAACGCTCTCGTTCTACTACCGCGATAGCTACGCCTTCGTGATCTTTAAAGAAACTCTCAGCTGGGTGCTCAATGGGACCCTCATTCCTTTAGACCTGCTTCCCCCCAAGTTAGCGGCGGCGGCCATGGCCTTGCCCCCAGCCTTCGTCGTCTATCATCCCGCCAAGGTCGCCCTCGGCGAGTCTCCCTTCGTCGCCGTCTTGTCCGGCCAACTTCTTTTTCTCGCCCTCCTAGGATTTACGGCGTCCGGGGCTTGGGCGATCGGGGTCAAGAGGTATCAAGCCTATGGGGGTTGACCCCAGCAGTGGTCGCCTCCGGGACTGGGGAGGCCTCTTGGCCGCGTTCTATCGCTCCTCCTACATCGAACTGACGAAGAGCCCGTCCAATCTGTGGATTGCGACCGCCATCCAGCTGTTCTATTACGCGGCGCAACTGCTCTTCTGGCTCGGCGTCAAGAACAGCGCCGCAGGCGCCCGCTTCATCTCCGACGCGCAATTGCACGGTTTTTTGATCACGCTCGGCCTGGTCGATAACTTGTATTGCTGCTTTTTGGGGCCTGGCAGCGCGTACGCCGCAGCCAGCATCACGGAAGGCGCGCTCGAGCCTTACCTGTTGTGGCCCAGATCGCCCCTGGGGGTCATGGTTTTTTCACGACCCAATTGGAGCTTCCTGCCTTGTGTCATGATCTCGGCGACGGCCACGGCGTTTTACTACCACTACTACGGCGTTGCCCCGAGAGTCATCGCGCTGCACATGGCCGCCGTTGTTTGCGGGGTATTCGTTCTTGACGCAATATCTTTCATCTATCGCCTGAGCGCTTTCTGGACCGCCTCCATCATCCAGGTCCGCAACTCCAACCCCAGCTTCAAAATCATGGTCCGCCCCCTCGCGGCGTTCAACGGCAAGCTGCGCATCTTCTTGCTGACTGTTTTCCCCGCGCTCTTCATCACCGGCGTACCGGCAGACCTCCTTTCGGGCACATTGGCCCCGCTCTGGTTGGCGGCAGGCACCGTCGCGACGGGACTCCTATGGGTCTACGTACACTTGATATGGACGGCGGGCGTCAAGCGCTATGGGCGCCTGGTGACTTGAACCGCCACCGGAGAGGTTGTCCCTTGAGAGTGTGGCGAAATCTGTAGAAGCTAAGTCCCACCCCTGAGTGATCATACCGTATGGTCTAAGCTGGAGTTCCGGTCCGGCTTCGACCTGCCCGCGAGGCCCGTCATATCCCAACCCGCCTTCGCCAAAGGTATCGCGATCCGGCCCTCACCGCACCCCAAGTCGAGAGCGCGCGGCTGATGATCGAAGCGCAAAGTGTCGAGCAGGAATTCGACTTGCCGCGCGGTCTGTTGCTTCGAATAATAGTTGACGGGACATTTCCCCTGGACTACGAAGGGCGCATGGCACCAGTTCTTGGGGACCTTCGGAGGGGAATCCGACCTCTTGCTCGCGAGCATATCAGGGATTTTAATCGATTTGCCGCGTCCGAACAACCCACCCCCTTGGACTGCCGATAGGCATTTTATTGTTTCACGTTTCCTTATCCCGTCTCCAAGGCCCAAGTCCTTCTCGATCAGGACGGCACGCTCTCGCAGGATGAACCACTAGAACTCAACCACCACGTTCTGATCCAGCTTCACGACTTCGCAATCACCCGACGTCCCGTCTTCCCATATCAAGCAGACAAAATCCGTCTGTTGATCCATGGCAATGAGGGGATGATGCCAAACTCCGGGCCGATAGGTGATGCCCTGGGATTTCGTGGCCAGAAAGGCGCGTAGTGTGGATAAATCAGGCTTGTCCGTTCCCAAGCAAACCACGACCAAGAACCGGTCCGCCTGCATCGGAATGAACGCTTGCGTGGACAGCGGATGCTTCTCGAGAAGTTTGATCTCGAACGTCGTTTGCGGAGCGCTGACCTGGGGATTGCAGCGAAAGACACACAGATTCGGTTGGGCTGTTCCGGGGCGGAGATTAGTGAATGCAGCGACGGAATTAAACCGCTTTGCCGTTCCCATATTGGCCGACCGAGGGATGATGTCGCTGCGCACCGAGATCACGTCGCCATAATCGCAATAGCCCTCGGCACTCAGAGCGACCGCTTGAATCCTGGAGGGAGTCGATGATGGATGTGAAGACATGATGGGAACCCCGGCGAATTTGTATTATAACATGTCACTATCATGTGTGCCTGCATTTTTTCATTCATGCTGTTCGTTTTGGTACTCCCCTGCGCTTCCTGGGCCAACCCACTAATCGGGTACGGTTCCTCAGACGCGATCCTTCCGGCCAAGACGCAGGAAATTTTCTACCTGGGTTTCGAACTTGGCCTCGCAGTAACCACGAAGCAAACGAACATCAACCAGCTTCTCGCTGTCGAGCACTCATGGGACGGTTCACCTCTTGGAGCGCAAAGAAGCGCCGAAAAACTCGTCAAGCGAGGAATTGTCGCGCTTGTTGGCTATCCCATCAGCAGCGACGCACTATTAGCCTCCAAGGTGTCAATTAAGGCGGGGATCATGGGCGTGTTCGCTGCCGCCAGACATTCCGATCTTGGAAAGCTCGGCAGGCTCGTGGTCTCCACTGTCCCGTCCATGAGCTTTGACGTCGAGTTTTTTATGAAGTTCATCGCCAAAAAATATCCCGGCAAGCAAGGACTTCTCATCAGCAACCCTTACAATGTGTTCTGCAAGAATCAGGAAGATATCTTTACCCTTCTCCTGAAGGAGAAGCGTTTCGACAAGATTACCGCCTCCTCCGTGCGCCTGAACAAGGATATGAAACTTTCCGAGGTCGATCTCAAACAAATCAAAGAAGGCCACTTTGACTATATCTTCATGACCACTTACCCAGACATGTCTCTTCACGTTCTGGGACAACTCGATGCCCTCAGTCTTGATATCCCGATCATCGCCAATGCATCATGGACAACCGATGATTTTGAACTCATCCGAAGGGTGCTCATCCGACATAAGGCACCCGTTTACAGCGTCGCTCTATGGTATCCAGGAAATGAAGCTGGGAAAAAATTCGAACGCGAGATACTCAAACGATACGGACGTGCGCCTACTGCCGAAGCAGCCTACGGTTACGACCTTGGGGTCATCGTCGGTACCACACTCAACCGAATCCAAGGACCACCCACCCCTGAAAATTTCGTCAAGGCGTTCTACCATATGCCTTGCTTTGAAGGGGCGACCACATCGGGGAGGGTGTGCTTCGCCCAAACCGGAGGGCATTCGACACGCCAATTGACCTTCGTCCGCTTTTCCCAGGGTGGATTTGTTCCCATTGCGACACTTCCCTCAAGCCCCCGATGACTCTTGGCAGGCGTTACCCCGTCCTGCGCAACCTGATGTTTTTTCAGCTCAGTTCCCTTATTATTGGCATCGCCTTGCTGCTGCTGACTTTCCATCTGGTCTCGCAAGCGCGGATCCTGTCGGCCATAAGCGCCTCGCGCCGTCAGATCGAGCCGACACTGCGCGATTGCCAGGAACAATGGAGGGCGTGGAAAACTCTCGGCCAGGTTGACGTTCTTACCGAGGATATCGCCCGAATTTCCGAGAGCTTCCCACTTTGGCGGATTACGGTTGTCGAAAGTCGCGAGGCCCCTAAGACTCCAGCGGAGCATCAGATATTACTGCCCCGGCCGATCAAGCATGAATCCGACCCCGAATACGTGGTCTATGCTGAACTCAACCGCTCGCAGTTAGCCCGAGATTCCAGTTTTTCGGGAACGACATTGTACTTGTTGTCCGCGTTCGCGGCGCTTTTTTTGGGGGTGATTGCCGTCTCGGCTCACTATATCCAGACCCGCGTTTACCGCCCTTTGATGGGATTTGTGGACATGTTTTCACGGGTCGACGCAAAAGACGAATTGAAAATCGACTCAACATCGGCTTCAGGCGAGATTAGGGAATTCCTTGATGAAGTGCGCCGCTTTCACGAGCGAGCCAAGAGCCTTGAAAAGCAAGCTGCCGTTGGCGAGATCGCGAGTCAGGTGGCCCACGACATCCGCTCCCCCTTGGCGGCCCTTGAGGTTGCTGCGGGCAACGTCTCCCAGCTTCCCGAGGACAAGCGCATCCTGATCCGCGCCGCCGTGGGCCGTATTCGCGACATCGCCAATAGCCTTCTCAGCAAACAGCGCGCCCAGGCCCAAGCCGCCGGGACCGCTTCCGATGCGCCCGTGGCGATCTCGCCCCAACTGCTCTCAAGCCTGATCGACCCGGTCGTGAGCGAAAAGCGCCTCCAGTTTCGCTCCCTGTCACGCGTTGAGATCGAGTTGCGCCTTGACGCTTCCTCTTATGGTCTCTTCGCCGCCGTTCAGCCCGTCGAGTTCAAGCGCTTGATATCCAACCTCGTCAACAACGCGGTGGAGGCTTTTGGCGACGGCGCCGGCGCGGTGAGCGTGGGCTTGGCCTCCCGCGATGGTCGCGCGCTGATGAGCGTGCAGGACAACGGCAAGGGCATCCCCCCCGAGGCGCTGGCCAAGCTCGGACGCCGCGGCGAGACTTACGGCAAGGCCGACGGCTCGGGGTTGGGACTCCACCACGCCCGAACCAGCGCCGAGTCCTGGGGCGGCAGCCTGGAGATCGCCTCCGAAGTCGGCAAGGGCACGATGACGACCGTGCTTCTGCCCCTGGCCGCAGCGCCCGAGTGGTTCGTCCCAGAGCTTCAGCTTTCGCCCGCTCAGGCGGTGGTGATCTTAGACGACGACGCCAGCATACACCAGGTCTGGCAGGGACGGCTTGACGCCTTGAAGGCAAGCGCGCGGGGCATCGCGGTCGTCCATGTCTCCACACCGGAGGAGCTGCGAGACTGGGTCAAAAATGAGGGGGCCAAGGCGCGGCAGGCGCTCTACCTGTTTGACTACGAACTGCTGGGCTATCGTGAGACGGGGTTGATTTTGGCCGAGGAACTCGCCCTTGGAGAGCGCGTGATCCTGGTGACGAGCCGCTATGAAGAGCCCGAGGTGTTGGCGGGTTGCCGGAGGCTCAAGGCGCGGCTGATTCCCAAGGGGCTGGCGGGGTCGGTGCCGATGCGCATGGCAGCGGCGGAGACTGCCGAACGGGAGCGGCTTGACGCGGTGCTCATCGACGATGACCCCTTGACGATCATGGTCTGGGAGAACGAGGCCGCCGACCGAGGCAAGCGCCTGCGCACGTTCTCCACCGCAGAGGAGTTCTTCAAGGCCGCCGGCGGACTCGACCGGGCCACGCCGGTGTACGTGGACGCGAACCTCGGCGAGGGCGTGGACGGCGCTGCCGAGTCGCGGCGCATCCATGAAATGGGATTTGGCGAGATCTATCTGGCGACGGGCCACGAGCCGGAGAAGTTCGCGGGACTGGCGCACCTGCGCGGCGTGATCGGCAAGGCGTCGCCCTGGAGCGCATGAAGAGAACGATCCCTGAGTTATTCGTAATCGCCGGCCCTAACGGAGCTGGGAAGACGACTTTCGCGCACGAGTACCTTCCCCACTTCGCGAAGTGCCGAGAGTTTGTGAACGCCGACCTTATCGCAGGAGGGCTTTCGCCATTTTTTCCTAGTACGGCAGCCATCGAGGCTGGGCGTATCATGCTCGGAAAGATTGATGAGTTGGCCGCACAGCGCCATACCTTTGCTTTCGAGACAACTCTTTCCGGCCGAGGCTACTTGGCGCTCTTCAGAAGGCTAAAGAATGCAGGCTATCGGATTCACATCATCTTCCTTTGGCTGCCCGGCGTCGAGATGGCGATACGGCGTGTGCAGGATCGCGTTCACCGCGGCGGCCATTCCGTGCCGGAGCACGACATCCGAAGAAGGTTCGACCGCGGGGTGCGGAACCTGCTCACCGAGTATCATGAGTTGGTGGATACCTGGTCTCTCTTCGACAACTCGGCAAGACAGCCGCGACTCATCGCTCGGGCGAATAACGGGGAGATCGCCGAGTTCGGCAGTCCACTGTACCAGAAGATCAAGGGAGGGCTCCAATGAACGCAAAGAGAAAAAGAACTCGCCGGGTTCCCGCTGTAGTTCTGAAAGCCGAGAAGGCGCTTCAGATCGCCGTCGCAAAGACAATTGAGGAGCATCGCGTGAGCGGCGATCCAATCGTCGTTTGGGAAAACGGTCGGGTGGTCACGATTCCAGCGAACAGAATTCAGCGCATGAAGTCGAGCCGTCGTCCGTCGTTAGGATAGCTGGGGGAACCTGAAGCGGACGATCCGAAAGCTCCGGCGCCGCATGTGCCAGACGAGTTTCTCCGAACGTAAGGGCTCGCGATGAAATAAGTGGTGCGATTCGGAGGCTTGATGTTGAGACGATTTCGAGGCGCGAGAAGCGAGCATACCGATAGGTATGTAAGCGACGAGCAACGACGAAATCGGCCAACAGCGGGCCGCCGAATTGTGCCACTTATTTCATCGCGAGCCCTAAAGGGACGGTCTGGTGCGAATCGAGGTTGTCTCAAGAGAAGGCTTTGTCGATCGCCCGGCACTTGGCCGAAGGCGACGGGATTCGCAGGATGGGACGATTGGTTGGAGCGACCCGGGAAACAGCGATCCGTCTGAATCCGGAACTCCCGACATAGGCCCCGCCGTCTCCGTCGAGAATTGCGCCGCGCAGCTCCGCGTACGCGCGGACCCAAACCTGTCCGCTTTTTTATTTTTTCAATTTATATCCTGAAAAAACAAAATCCCGCGCCCGGCGGGCAGAGAACGACGCACGCGCCCCACAGGGTCAATGACGGAGGAGAGATCGCTGGTGATGCAGCGCACGAAATATTTTCCGCTTTCCACGGCCCGCAGGCGGGAGCGCATAAGATGAAGCGCCGGTTCGATGGTTCCCGAGAAAATGCCGTCATTGGCCAAGGAGGCGATAATATCAGCTCCCGCCTTGACCGCCAGTCGGGTGGGGGCCGAAGTAACATCGTCAAAACATAGAAGCAGGGCCAATTTCCCCAGATCCTGGATCCGAACCGGCTGGGCCGCTGCGCCTGCAACCACGCTGAAGCGGCCAAACGGGGACGGGCGCAAAGCAACCGGGGCGCCAATAAGCTTTCCTTCTGGTGAAAACACCAGGCCCATCACCCAGGACTTGCCGCTGTAATCTCCAGGCGAGACGGGAACATATGTGCCGAGGACGATGTACGCCTTGGCCTGACGCGCGATCTCGCTCCATCGGCCCGGATGGCGGTAAATATCCTGTGGAATCCGGTACTGGGGAAAGAACACCATGCGAGCGCCCTTGCCGGCCGCCTCCAAGGCCATGCTCCTATAAATTTGGAACGTTTCTTCCTGATGGCTTGCCCGCCAATCCCAGGCAAAAGGCAGATCGTGCTGTGCGCATGCCAAGCCGAAAGAAGGAACCGTCCCTGCAGCAGCGTCATAGCGCTTGATCCGAGCGCTGCCCCAGGCCCAGGCGCCGACTATCAGCCCTGCCGCCGTGACCGCGAAGGCCGCGCGTCGAATAACGGCTCGCTCCTCAAAAGCTTGCCAAAGCAGGCCGTTGATGAATACCAGAAAAACAACAAGGCCGGTTTCGCCCCACGGGCGCGCCAACTGCAAGAACGGCAGGGGCAACGGCGCGGGAAGTCCGGTCAGCAAAACGACCGAGCCGAAAAATGGACGCAGTGGATTGTTGGCAATCAGCGCGGGCGCGATCCACAGCAACGCCGCCGCCGCCGGTTGCGCCCAGCGCGGCAGGCCGCGCGCGCGCCAGATGCCAAAAGCGACAAACGCGCCATATAGAACGCCCAACAAACACGCCCCCACATAAAAAAGCGCCGGCAGGCGCAGCATCCAACGAAACAGCAGGCCGTAGTAGACGGCACCGAAGACGGCGCCGCCTAGCGCTGAAGACCTGCCTGAAACAGCGCGGCCGGAACCGTACAGGAGCGGCACCCAGGCCACAAAGAGAAGACCGCCGAACTCCAACGGGGGGATGACGGCGGCAAAAAGAACGATGGCGAGAAATACGGCGTTCAAGAATCTACTAGGTCTAATAAAGCGCAACCTGCTTTTTTAAACTCATTGCCGCTCTCATGACATTTAATCTCCTGAGGATTACACATGGTCTTCATCTCTTTAGACGAAGTAGGCGGTGTTGCACTGCCTAATTTTTCGTCAAGCGCCGCGCAAAACGAAGGCTTGTCGCATGGGAGATTAATGCGATCGATGACCTCCTTGAGTTCGCCATCGCACACCCTTGTCATTTTGTTTCTGAGATTGTCGCAGGGACTGCAGTTGCAGTTGTCGCCGCAGGCGCCGGGCACCTGCCCGTACATGTCGGTAATCTCGGTCTGAAGTTCGCCCATGCGCTTGTAGTCGCCCTTCTTGCCCGCCTCGCACTGCGCTGATTTTTCCGAGCATTCTTTGAGTTGCTCCGCCTCACGAATCGATTTCTCGAGGATGTCCTCCATAGCATCGATATCGAGGTTTACGTCCGGAGTCGATGCCCCTGAAGAACTCAAAAGACCGGTGTTGACGCCGGAGATCACGTTGGTATCATAAATAGACCCGATGGTCATCGCCGCAAATTCCGCGGGACAGCCGTTATCGGCCTTGCAGTTAGGCGCCACCGACACCGTGGACCGGCCGTTTCCAATAGCGAGTTGGACGAAGGCGCTCTGGCCGCCGACCGCGCGCATCGAGCCTAGGCCCTTCGAGATGTTCGTCTTGACCCCCGCGGATCTTGCCGTTGAAATATGTCCCCGAACGCCGTCTGCAGCCGCCACCGACGGCGGCGTCTGCGTAACAGGCAGAGCAGCCTTGAGTTCGTCGCTGGGCTTGACGCGGGCCGCAGAACCGCCGGTACCGCTGAAGAAGCGCGCGCTCACAAACACGCCGCCCACGCTGCCGGTGCCGCCCGCGGTACCCGAGCCGCCCGAACCACCGCCGACCCCGGCGCCATTGGCGAAGCCGCCGTTTGAAAACGCGCCACCCGCGCCATTGGCAAAGCCGCCTGCGAATGCGCTCTTGACCAAGCCCTCGCGCTCACCCGTGAGATCTTCCGCAGAGAGCGCCACGCCGACGCTCATTTTATCGGCGTCATCGGCATTGAGTATGCCCGCAATCGTGCTGGACTTGGGCAAAGCGCCGCCGCCGGCGTCTGAGGTCCGCAGATCCTTCGCGTTCCCCTTCACGAAATCAAGAGAGCCCGCTCCAAGCCCAGCCGCGCCCGTTCCTTCGCCGCTGCGCAGAAACGCGCCCCGGCCGGCATTTCCGCCGCCATCCTTGGCCGCGCGGAACGCCGCCAACAGATCTCCGTAGTCGCGCGCGTCCCCGACCAACCCCCATTCGGAAGTATTAATCCCGATTTTTCCTGCGAGCCATGCCACGCCGGCCGCCGCCTGGGCGCCGCCTGGGAAGTTAAGCAGAAGATGGGACGGGCTCACGAACACGAACGAAGCAAACAACAGCAGAAAAAGCAATAAAGTAAGGGCCTTGCGTCTTCGAAACAAAAGAAGCAAGGCCGCCAACGCGCTCTTTTTCTTATTCTTCTCAAGAAAAGTAAGCATATATCCTCTTTTTTCTCATGGCTCGATGCGGGATCTACTGACCTTCCACCCGTCCTTGCTCCACGATCTCATCCATATGCTGTTTCCCATCTCGTTCCGCCCTCTTGAATTCAGCTTCACCGTTTATGGATTCAGGCGGCTTGCAGTCATTCGGGGGGGCACCGCCAGCCGCCTGGTCAATGCAATACTGATTGGCCTTATTCTGGGCCTGATCGCCATTGCGCGCGGCCAGGCTGGTGCTCATTGAACTGGCCATTTCCTGCATCATATCGCCCATATCATCCATCATCTTGCCCATGCCGAGGAGCATGATCCCGATGGTGATTAGAGCGATGCCGACGACAGTCATTGGCCAGAACAGCAAGCCGATGCCGATCGCAATCAAGAGGCCTCCGAGAGCCATCATTATGGCCGCTCTTGCGTGCATCTTACCCGCCCTCCCAGCCATCGCCGCAATCGCGGCAATCATGGCGGTGGTGTTTGGGTCTCCGTTTTCCAGCTTAGTAGGAATCGCGACCAATGGCATCGCCAGGTTCGGTGGATTTTGAATCCTGGGAGTGTCTACGCTGGCAATGGACTTAACGGAGTCCACATTGCCGTTCCCATTTCCCCCCTCAAACGCCTGCGTAGTCGCCAAGCGCGCGCCTTCTGCGGACATGGAGGCGCCAAGGGTCGACATACCCTTAGCCACTCTGAGCTGGCCTAAGGCCCTGCTTGCCTTGAGCCGACGCCCTGGGGCCATCGAAGAAATTCGTCCGGTTTGCGAGCCGCCCCGGGCGGAGAGACGGCCCTGCCGACCGCCTGGAATGTTGCCCGGCATATTCACCTTGCCGAGCGTCTCATTGAGCTTCGGCGCGGAGCTGTTGCCGGCGAAGATGTTCTTGCCGCCGAAACTGCCGCCGAGGCTCGACGAGAGCTTGCTCCCGCTCAAATTGTGCGCGAGGCTGGGCCGGTTCCAAGAGGCATTGGCGCCGGCCGCGTCGGCCGCGTCGGCCGTCTGGCTGGAGGGCCCCGCGGATTTATCGGCGGTGTTCTTCTCATCTCCCGCCTCGGCCTTATTGGCCGAGTTGATCGGATCAAACATGATCTCGCCTTTGCTATCCACATATCGAGTGCGATCTTGGCTGCCGGAACGAATCTTCAGAGAAGACGCTATGGCGCCCAGGTCGCCTCTGCCGCCGGTCGCCGCTCCGCCGCCGAGCAGGCTATAGCCCAACAAGCCGGCACCTCCCATCAACAAGACCGCCCCCAATGTCACCATCGCCTTGCCCATCACCGTCGCCGTTAGGCTTCCGATCAAAGATGACAGCCCTCCACCGCCGACTGACTGGAATGCTCCGCCGGCAGCGCTCGCCGCCGAACGCGCAACCGTGCCGCCCGTAGCGCCGGAGAAAGCGTTGCCGCCCGGCTTGGCACCTCCCCAGGAAGCGCCCGCCTTCTTGCGCTCCTTCTCCTTCTTCTTGAGATCGGGGATATCCACTATCAGCGCACCTTGACCGAGAGGGTTGACATCGGCATTGTTAGCCATAATTTTAATCTCCCAAAATCATTCCAGGGCAGCGGTCGGCTTGTGCGCCATAGAAGCGCCTAGCATGCCGAGGACACTGCCAATCAAGACGGGCCACGCATTCACCATGACGTCAGTAGTGATGACTGATACGTACGCCCTCAACCCGATAAAAGCGCCCGTCGCAAACAGTATTCCGCCCGCAATCTTGTCGCCCGTCAGCGCGATCATCGCAGCGCCCAATGCCGCGATCATTCCGCCCGCAATCATGATCCCCATACGCAAAGCCAACGCCCCCGCCATCGTCCATGGATTCGTCATGAATGCCGCAGCAAGCGCGCTCATAATAACAATCCCTCCGAGGAGTGTCTGCGCGGCCGTGTAAATCCAGTCATACTTCGTCTTTGCAGCACGCGTCGGGGGGGTTTGCACTTCCTGACAAGCGCCTTTGCTGTCCATGTAATAGACCTTTTCACCCGGGTGACTGGCACCATAGAGAACGGCATCGCTCTGACTCCCGAAATCCCTTCCCCCACTGCCCCCGCTACAGGACTTGGTGTCATCGGAGCCAAGGGGACCGCTGAGACCAACAGTATCGGGAGCACCGCTCAATGTCTTAACCCCCTTGCTGATTCCGAGACCGGTGATCACCTCGCCACCAGCCGTATTATCTTCAAAAGAGGACGTCGCCGTGTACTTAACAGTATCGCCGCTCGTCTTTATCGCTTTCTGCGAAAAAATGACCACATTCTCCAAC
>CAZGVK010000122.1:0-18942 GCA_964529095.1 uncultured Elusimicrobia bacterium | reverse complement strand
CGCGGTTCAAACTCGTCAAGTATTTCACCAAGGCGGGGCTGAGCCAGAAGTCGAGCCGGCGCCGCAGCCAGCGATTTCACAGCACGTGCGGCTGCTTTCGGATTTACTTTCGCGAGGAATGCGTAGAGCCGCGCTAAATCGCCGTGCGCCTTGGACGTCCATTTGAGATTCACCTAGCGCTTCTTTGATTTCTCTATCCCAAGGCCGGCAGCCCAAGCGCGGACGGTCTTATCGCTGACGAGACGGCCGGCATCGACGTCAGCCAAGGCTTCGAGCGTCATGCGCCGATAAGCCTCCTCGCGGCCAATCCAGTCGATGAGGGCTTTCTGAACGATCCAGCCACGTGAGCGTTCCAAACGAGCGGCGGCCACATCAATCTGCTTCGCCAAGTTGATAGGCACGTGCGCAGTCAAGACACGGGTCTGCATAAGTGACCTCCTTCTGTTAATGTAATCATAACGATTAAATAAGATTAAATCAAGACTCAGAGGTCCTGCCTGAAATTTCGCCATAAGGACGCCTTCCCCCGTCCAGGGGCCTTATGGCAAATCTTCAGTAAAATGTACTCTTGTTGGCTGTTTGCGGAGAGATCGGCAAGTCGCTGTCGTGCTAATACTTGACAAAATATGATAGAGGACATACACTTAAAGCGTTAAATAATCCAAACGGCTGTTTGATGTTCCTGTTATGAAAAAGAAACGAAAGTCGGCGAAGAAGCGGATCATCGGTCCTGTTCCTGACGTGATGGACATCAAGACGCTGGCCCTCTACTTGAGCATGGGCCGTTCGAAAATCTATGGCCTCATTCGCCTTAAACGCATTCCAGCCTCACGCATCGGTCGCCAATACCGATTTTCCAAGAATCTTGTCGATGCCTGGCTGAAGGAACGTCTGATCATGCCCCAGGAAACGCAGATCACGCTGTTCGAAAAATCCGTAAAGTAGGCGGGATGCATCGGCGTTATAAATCGCTCATTTATTTCGTTACACTTCCTAATCTCGGCATTGTTCGGAGGTCAAGAGAGTGGCTCAGAAAGTTCGGAAGATTGGCATTGAGCGGATTCCTGGTTTCCTGTACTTCATAGACAGGCAAGGCGATGTTTCCCGCGCTAAAATGTCCCGTAGCGGAGCGAAGAAGGGCAAGATCGAAAAGGTCTCTAAGGTCGGCATGAAGAGGCAGGACGGTTTTCTTTATTTTATCGATCAAAAAGGCGACGTTTCCCGATCCAAGGTGGCAAACGCCTAACCAAGCGCTGTTGCCGACGAGCGCGCGAAGGATCTCTCATAGCGCGCGCGGCATGGCGGTGCGTTCGCGACACTTGCAGGAAGCGGCCAGAAGAACGCCCGTTCTTGTGGTCGGCCCTGGAGCGATTGGGCTCTCTCTGGCCGCCGGCCTTCGTGGCGCGGGCCTGCCGGTCGCGATTCTTGCGCGTGACGCCGTCGTTGAGCGCCGCCTGGTCCGCAAAGGCTTTGTGGTCACTACCCCTGATGGAAGTCGCCGGCGGGTCACGGGCTTGACGAGCGCTCGCGGCCTCAAAACACCCGTTCTCGTCGCTTTCTTCTGCGTCAAATCTGGAGATGCGCGGCGCGCGGTCGACACGGCGCGGAATCGTATCGGACCGCATACCACGGTCGTCGCCATCCAGAACGGCATCGGACATGAAAAAGTGTTCCGTGGTATTTTTGGGCCTCGGCGCACCGTTATCGGCGTCTGCTATTTTGCCGCCGACCGTATTGCATTCAATCAACTGAAGCTCAATGGCGGCGCGGACATCCTGCTCGCGCGTCGTTATCGAAATGAGCGCGCGCTCGAGACCGTCCGTGTCTTGCTGACAAGCGCTAATTTTCGCGTCCATCTGAAGGATTCTGAGGAGAGCATGCTGTGGACAAAGGCGGTATTCAACGCCGCAGTCAATCCGCTCGGCGCCGCCTGCGCGGTGGAGAGTGGGCGCATCGAGGCTGATTCGGCCCTGCGTGAAGTCGCCTTGGTAGCGCTCGGCGAGGCCGCCGCCGCGTCCGGCCGCCGTCTCGATTATTCTGACATGCCTGACAAGCTTATGCTCTCCTGCCGCAATGCCCCGCACCAGCGCAATTCGATGCTCCAAGACCTCGCCGCTGGCCGCCATACCGAGGCGCGCGCGATCTTGGGCCCGTTGCTGCGTGCGGCCAAACGCCGCCATGTGCCCACGCCGACGCTTGAGATTCTCTCTGCGGTCATCTCGCGCCTGGAACGGCAGCTCGCCAAGAAATGAGCGCTCAAATCCTGGACGGCAGGAAGTTGGCAGTTCGCCTGCTTGCCGAAGCCCGCCGCCGTTCGGACGCGGTGATCCGTCAGCGCGGTCGCGCGCCGCGCCTGGCGATTGTCGCCGCGGCGGAGGCTTCTGCCGGGAGTTACCTCAAGGCTAAGTTGAAGGCTTGTGATTACGCAGGTGTTGACGCGGTCGTGCACCTGCTCTCTCCCGGCCCGCGCAAAAAAACTTTGGGCTTGCTCGCCGATATCGTAGCCGACGCTTCGGCCGACGCTTTCCTTATTGAAACGCCCTATCCGCAGGGGATCACCATGGTGGATGTGTCTGAAACCATTCCTGCTGATAAAGACGCTGAAGGTATTACGCCCGGCGCCTACGGGCGGTTGTTTCGCGCCAAGACCTGGAAGGAGACTGCGGACCTCGTCGTACCGTGCACCGCGCTTGCGCTCGTTCGCCTGGCGCTTTCTGCCGGCATTCCTCTCGCCGGCCGCCATGTTCTAGTTGTCGGACGGTCTGCGACCGTGGGCCGTCCTGCGGCACACCTATTTTCGACGCTTGACATGACCGTGACTCTCACGCACTCGAGAACCAAGGGCTTGGCCGTACTATGCCGCGAGGCTGATGTGCTCGTGCTGGCTGCGGGTGTGGCTGGATTGGTCAAGGCCTCTTGGGTGAGAGAGGGCGCTCTGGTGCTCGACGCGGGCGTCAACTTCGTAGGCGGCCGCCTTCGAGGCGATGCCGCGCCTAATGTGATTGCGCGCGCGGGCATTCTTTCACCAGTACCCGGCGGCGTGGGTCCCGTGACCACCGCCTGCGCGGTCCTCAACGCAATACTGCTTGCCGAGCGCCGAGCGCCCGTTCGATTGAAGAAATAGGCGGGGATGATATGGGGGATGGCGGCGGCTTCATAATAATTCACCGCAGTGCGGCGCGGCGCAGGCGGTCCATCACCGCGCGTCCGAGTCCGCGATCTGGGACGGTTTCGACGTATAGCGCCTTGACGCCCGCGCTTTCCGCGTCGCGAAGAGCGGCGAACAGCGCTCGAGCGTAGGCGCCGGTGCCGCCGGGTACGCGGCGTGAGAAGGACGGAGGCCGCCCCGGCCAGGACGTTCGGTGAATGAGCCCTGCCCCGTGAATCGATAGTCCGGCTAAAGATCCGCGCCGGACCAGCGCCGGTGGCGCCAGGATCACCTGGCACGATGGCGCATAATGGCGGTGTCGGGTTCCAGGTGACAGGGGGGAGCAACGCCTGGGGAGAGCCAAAGGGAGGCTCAGTGCGTGCGCGACGGCCTCTCCGGTTACTGTCCCGTGACGTAAAACGGAGGGGAGGCTTCCGCGCGCGTCGATGATCGTCGACTCGAGTCCCTTGCGGCAGGGGCCGCCATCGAGGATCATGGCCACGCGCCCATGCAGGTCGCGCAGGACGTGCGCCGCAGTCGTCGGGCTCGGCCGCCCCGAAAGATTCGCCGAGGGTGCGGCGATGGGTTCGCCCAGGGCGCGTATCAAGGCGAGCGCCGTCGGGTGGTCGGGCCAGCGCACGGCGACGGTGCGCCCGCCGGCCGTCACGGCATCGGGAATGCGAGACGACCTTCCCAGTATTAACGTGAGCGGGCCAGGCCAGAATGCGTCCATTAACCTGCGCGCCAGCGGCGCTATGCGGCGCACGACGCTCGTGAGCATGGCCTCGTCGCAGACATGTACGATCAGAGGGTTGTCCGAGGGGCGTCCCTTGGCCTTGTAGACGCGCTGCACGGCGGTCGCGTCGAAGGCGCGGGCGCCGAGCCCGTAGACGGTCTCGGTCGGAAATGCGACCAAGCCGCCGGCACGCAGAATATCTGCGGCCATGGCTATATTTTTTTTGTTCGAATTCAAGACGCGTGTGCGGAACACCAGGTCATTATAGCTGAGGTTTTAATAAGCCCGCGGGGATTATTTCATCGCGAGCCCTCAGGAAGCGTAACGAAATAAATCGCTCATTTATTTCGTTACGCTTCCTAAGCCCAATGAACTCGCTATAATGAATTGCGATGCTCTGCTCATTCATATGCCGGATCGTTTTATCCCGTTGCAGGGACTTTTGAAGATCATCGGCACGCTGCGCTCCTGCTTTCGCGAGAAGTTCGGCACGCCGCGCCAACCCCATCTGGTTCCGGGGGCCACGGCAGCGCTTAAAATCGCTAGGCAGTATCAGCCTGAGCAATCGCTGGTTGGCCTGTCGCGCTTCAGCCATGTCTGGCTGATCTCTCACTTTCACTTAAATACCAGCGTGCGCTTTTCGGCCAAGGTCCACCCTCCGCGCCTCAAAGGCGAGACGATCGGCCTGTTCGCCTCGCGTTCGCCGCACCGGCCCAGTCCGCTTGGGCTGTCCGTCGCGCGCCTGCTCAAGGTCGAAGGCGACACTTTGCATCTGTCGGGCATCGACTTGGTGGATGGCACTCCGATCTTGGATGTGAAGCCTTACGTTCCGGACAGCGACTGCCTGCCCGAGGCCTCGCCGGGCTGGACGAAGGATGCGGCGTTTCCGACGCTGAAAGTCGAATTCGCGCCGCAGGCGCTCGCCGACATCGCCGCCGCGGAGAAGCGACTCACGCTGACGGGGCTTCGCGCGCTTTTAGCCGACATCCTTTCGCAGGACCCGCGCAATCCGCGTGATAAATCCCAACTCAAGGATAGCGTCGACCTGGGATTCTTCCTTTATGATTTTGACGCGCACTTCGCCGTGCGCGGCGGCACGGCGACCGCGCTCAGGCTGGTCACCGGCGCTACGATGCACAAAAAGGAGAGGCGCACGCCTCCGAAGCATGTCGCGCTGATGCCTTGACCGCCGCCCAGAACTTGCGCGGCAACATCCACCGCCTCTACGCTTGGAAAGCCCTCACGTCGCTGCATTTTTTCGCCGGCGTGCTGGTGCCATTCTTCACCCAATGGGGAGGCATCTCGTTTCGCCAAGTGCTGTGGCTTCAGACCTGGTTTATGCTTTGGATGGTGGCGCTTGAGGTTCCCACCGGAGCTGTCGCCGACCGTTTCGGTCGCCGCGCCTCGCTGTTCTGCGCGACGTTGTGCTTGATCGCGGCCGTCGCCTACTATATCACGCACCGCGGCTTGCTCCATTTTTTGTTCGCGGAATTCCTCTGGGCATGCGCCGCCGCCTTCGCCTCCGGCGCCGATGAGGCGTTGGCCTACGACAGCTTGAAGGCTGTGGGTTTTGTGGAAACATCGAAAGCCGTGCTCGCGCGCTTGAGCGCCGCCGAGATATTGGCGATCTCCGTCGCCGCCCCGATCGGAAGCATCGTCGCCGCGCGCTGGGGACTGCTCGCGCCGTTGGCCCTGGGCCTGTTCCCATTTATAGCGGCGCTTCCCGTCGCCTGGTCGCTGCGCGAACCGGCGCGCGAATACAAAGAGCGTCAGGGCTGCTGGGAAATAATGACCCAGGCTACGCGCTACTTTGCGGGCCATCGCGTCTTGCGCGCGCTCGCTTTCGACTCGGTCACGATCAGGAGCCTCAGTTTCATGATCATCTGGCTGTACCAGCCACGGCTCAAAGAACTCGGCGTGCCGTTGATCTGGTTCGGTTTTGTCTCCGCGGCGATGACCTTGCTCCAAGCCGCCGTTCTTCTGCGAATTGAAGCCGTCGAGCGCCTGCTCGGGGGAGCGCGCCGCTACCTTTTGGTCAGCGCGCTGGTCCCCGGCTTCGCCTATCTGGCGCTGGCTGGCGCCAATTCGCCGCTGGTGGTGGCAACTCTGGCCGTCCTGATTTCCGGCTTCGGCCTCTCTCGCAGCGTGATCCTGGGCAACGACATGCAGCGGCACATCGACAGCTCACGCCGCGCAACCGTGTTGGCGGCCGTCGGCATGATCCGGCAATTATTCACCGCGGCGGTCTATCCGATCGTGGGTTGGGCCGCAGAAATATCCCTTTCCTGGACTTTCTTCGGCCTGGGCGTGGCGGCGCTCGCCTGCGCGGCTCTATCCTCAGTCGAGGACAGCCGCCTCAACCGGTAGCTCGGTGCGGGCGTTTTTTATAGCGGCCCTCGTGGTCGGGCTTTCGATGATAGGGCGACGGCGGCTTCGCCGCTATGGAAGGAAGCGAATTTGAGGGCTTGGCGTCCTCGAATGTTTCAGGGGTGAGCAGACACAGGAAGCGGGAGATGATCTCCTTAAGATCCATCTCGTCGGTGGCCAACTCCCAATCAGGGCCGAGGAACTCAGCCGCGCGGAAATATTGATTCTTTTCCTGGAATGCGGCCAGGATCTTGGCCACCTTCTTGCCGCCAACCTCCTGCTGAGTGGGGATTTTTCCTTCTTTCATGCGGCTTTTCGTCATGTGCTCGATGCGGCTGATCATGTGGCGGTTGCTTGGGCTGACGAGGCTGATCGCGAGGCCGGCCTTGCCGCTGCGCGCCGTGCGGCCGATGCGATGGATATACACATCTATTTCCCGCGGGATCGAGTAATTGATGACGTGCGTGAGATCCTTGACATCGAGCCCTCGGGACGCCACGTCCGTGCAAATCAAGAGATTGACCTTCTTCGCACGAAACGCATTCATTGTTCGGTCGCGATCGTTCTGGGTCTTATCGCCATGCAGAGAGTCCGCCTTGTATCCGCGTTCGAGCATGGCCTGGACAATGTCCATGACGAGCGCCTTCGTCTGGCAGAAAACGAGGCCGTAGAAGTCGTCGGCCGATTCGATGATTTTGACGAGCAGTTCCGGCTTGTCCGACTCGCGGACGAGGTAGTAAAACTGCTCGACGGTGGTGGAGAGAATTTCGCCGCCGTTGATCTGCGCCTGTTTGGGGTGGCGGAGATAAGCGTCGGCCACGCGACGCACGCCCGGGCTCATCGTCGCTGAGAATAGCCAGATGTGCCCGATTTCACGCGGCGTCGCTTTTAGAATTTTTTCCAGATCTTCCTTAAATCCCATCGAAATCATTTCGTCGGCCTCATCGAGGATGACGGTCTTGACGTTCGCGAGCTTCAGCGCGCCGCGATCAATTAGATCGATGATCCTGCCGGGGGTGCCGACGACGATGGCAGCGCCGCGCTTCATGCCGTCAAGTTGCGCGGCATAGCTTGCTCCTCCGTAGATCGGGACCGCCTTGACCCCTTTGTGCTTGCCGAACAGATTGATCTGGCCGGAGACCTGCACCGCGAGCTCGCGGGTCGGGCAGAGGATCAACCCCTGGACGCTCCTCTTCGCGAGGTCGATCCGCTCAAGAAGCGGGATTGCAAACGCCGCAGTCTTGCCGGTTCCGGTGGCGGCCTGGCCGATGAAGTCGGTGGGGGCGCCGAGAAGGATCGGCAACGCCTGCTGCTGGATTTCAGTCGGCGCGCTATAGCCCAATTCGGCAATCGCACGGGCCAGCGGGGCGCTCAGCTTCAGGTCTTCAAATGTTTTCACCTCATAGATTCTACACCTTCCGAAGCTGGGGTTCTTGGAAGCCTGTCCGAACGCGCGAACTGATTCTTTCCGTCTTGTTGCGCCAACCCTTATGCTTTGCGCGACTTTAAAACCCATCATGCCTAAATTGTATAGTGAAAATGTCTTCGCCGGGTGGGGATGAATGTTGATATGACGCAAGGCCTCTATGGGGCGGTATGGCATCGTCAGAGTCATTGTGAGCCGAGCCTGTATGGCTTTTCCGCCAACAGCGGTTCTGAGAGCAGAATAAAAATGACGCTGACTGGATCAAGGTGGAAGTGCTGCCGTAAAGACCATGCGCCCCGCGTCTATTGGACATGGAGACTTTTCGAATTCTTCGTATGACGGTCCTTGCCTGGATGCTGTGTGCGGCCTTGAACGCCTCCGCGCATGATCTCTACCCTATCCGTCCCGTGCGGGCGACTCTCCTTGTCGAGCCGGACCGGATCGTCCTCGATCTCCGGGCGGATTCGATCATCTGGATCGAGGAAGTGACCGGCCTGCATCCCATGCCCGCGCGCGACTGGCCCGCTGAGACTCTCGCCAAGGTTGAGGCCTACGCGAACTCCCATTTCCGGCTGACCGCCGATGGCTTGGTCTTGAAGGGAAGCCTCGTCTCCGCTCTCTACCGTCAGTTCCCCTGGGAAGTCAATGAAGAAGGCGTATTCTTTTTGCGCCTGATTTACCCGCCCGCTCCTGGAGGCGCTGTATTGAGCGGGGCGGCCCTCTTTTATGAGGAGTATCGTCAGGAACTCAAAGGCGAGTTCGGTCAGCGGCCGCTGCCGTATGCGGAGGGCTATCGCACGATATTAAGGATGCCGGGAAGTCGTTCTGTGGTTTTCACTCTGACGCCCGAAGTCTCATCCTTCACCATTACAGCCGACGCGGCTCGACGTACCGCCTTCGACATGGCCGGAGAAAGTCTTTTACGCGGAGCGCAGACGGTTCTTAACGCGGCCTCCTGCTTTCCGGCGTTGCTCGCGGTCGCGCTGTGCCTCGGAGTCGATACTCCAAGCCGAGCCTTTCTCGGAGGGCTTGTCTTATCAGCAGTGTTAGGGTTGAGCGTTGGCCCTTTCTTAAACGCACCGCCCGGGCTGATCTGGCTTGCGACAATTGGAACGTCTCTTTCAAGCGCCCGCGCGTGGCGGAGGGATCTCGGCGCTGTCGCCGTTTTTTGCCTCGGCCTCGCCTGGAGCGGGCCGCTCCGGACGATCCTGCCCCATTCGGAGATCGCATTACCGTCTGCGCTGATCGGCGTTTTGGCAACCGGCGCGTTATTGTTATTTTGCATCCGGTCCGGCATGCGCGCCGAATATCGACGCCTTGCCGCTCTTTCGGCGGCTCATGTCGACGATCTATTTGCGCGGCGAGCGCGCCTGGCTGCCACGGCCTTGGCCATGGTCGGCGCCTATGGATTTCTGCGGAGATAAACGATGAGCGCCATTCGATTTCAGAACGTCTCAAAAACATACCGCAGTTCGCATCTTGGCCGCATGACCGAAACGCTGGGGCTCTCCGGTCTTGACCTTACCATCGCCCAGGGCGAGGTTTTCGGCCTGCTCGGCCTCAATGGCTCTGGAAAAACAACCGCAATCAAGCTCCTGATGGGACTTCACCTTCCCACAACAGGAGAGGTCGAAATATTAGGCCGCCGCGTTCCCGACATCAAGGTTCTCGCGCGCATCGGATACGCGCCTGAAGCCGCGTATCTCAATGGGACTTTGACGGGTCGGGAGAATATCAATCTGTTCGCAGCGCTCTCCGGCATCCCCCGCGTTCAGCGAGCGCGGCGCGTCGCAGATATGCTCGCGAAGGTCGGACTTGCGAAGGCCATGGATCAGCGCCTGTCTGAATATTCCAAAGGCATGCTGCAGCGCGTCAGCCTCGCCCAGGCCCTCGTTCATGACCCCGAGCTCATGGTCCTTGATGAGCCGGTGACCGGCCTCGATCCGCTTGCGATCAAAGAGGTTCGCGCGCTGATTCTCTGGCTTAAGATGTCGGGAAAGACCGTGCTTTTCTCCTCGCACGACATCTCTGAAGTTGAGCGCGTCTGCGACCGCATCGGCATTCTCAGCGGCGGACGACTGGTGAAGGTCATGAAGCAAGAGGAGTGGCGGGGCAAGGCGGACGCATTGGAGCTTGCGTTTGCTGCCGCTGTCACACGAACCGACGGCGTCGGGCCTATCCGCATGGAGTGATATGCAGACCATCGCAGCCGTATTCGCGTACACGCTCAAAGAAAATATCCGCCGTAAGACGTGGCTGTCTGCGGCCCTGTTTGGTCTCGTTTTGCTTGGCGGCGCCGGAATCGTGTCAGCGCTTGGCCAGGATGAACGCGCACGACTCATGCTCGATTTAGGGCTGGCGGCAATTGAGGTGATCGCACTCGTCGGGATCGTCTTGCTGAGCGTGAACCTGGTCCTACAGGAGATCCAATCGCGCGCGATCTTTCTGATCCTCACCCACCCCGTGCGCCGCGCGGACTATCTGCTCGGACGCTTTCTCGGCGCTGCCGCTGCCGTCGCTCTGGGCATCGCCGTCATGGCGCTGATGCACGCGATTTTGCTGAGAGGGTACGGCGTCGTGGCGCCGGAGCGCTATCTGGTCGCCCTGCTTTGCGTGCTGGGAAAAACGGCCGTGATGGGAGCGCTCTCGCTGTTGCTCTCTCTCGCGCTGACCTCCGAGACGGCGGCGATGTCATTCGCGGTCTTTTTCTGGATTCTGGGGCATTTCTCCTCGGAGATGCGCTTTCTCGCCGAGCGTTCGACAAGCGCGTTTCTAAAAACAGTGCTCATCGCGTTCTCTCACGCCTCGCCCGACTTCGCCCGCTTTAACTATCGGGACTTCTGGCACCAATCGACGCCGGATGCCGGATGGTTGACATGGGTCGTTGTCTACGTGCTCGCCTACACGGGCGCGTGCTTGGCAATTTCGGTCCAACTGTTCGAGCAGAAAGAATTCTAATGAAGTTCCGTTGGCTCTGGATCGCGGCGGTTTTATTGGCCTTGGCGCAGTTTGCCGGATCGCGAATGCGTAGCCTCCATGAGCCGAGATTTCCTCCGCTCGCGGAACTTCGGTCCGGGCCGTTTTCCTTTTCAGATGCGGCGTTCGCGACGGCAGGTTTCCGCGCCCCGGCGGCTGATCTTGCCTGGATACAACTCCTCCAGTACATGGCGGGGGGCATTCCCGAGCTTCGCGATCGTCCAGGGCATCCATACGAGCACATCGCCGAGTTGAGCTTGCGCGTTACGCGCCTCGACCCGTCATTGCACCGCGCCGTTCTGTTTGCCGCCGGCATCCTCGCCTGGTTTCGCGGCGTCGATCGGCCCGATGAGGCCGCCGATCTGCTCGCTGAGGGCATGCGCCGGTCTCCGGAGCAGCCTCTGTACGCGCTTTATTTCGCCGCGCTCGCCTATCAGAAGCGGGGCGACATGGAACGCATGATCGATCTGCTTGAATCGAGCTTCGACCTTCCCTTGACTCCAAGCATGATGAAGGTCATTTTGGCCAATCTCCGCCAAGCGCGCGGCGAATACGCCCGAGCGCTCTCATTGTGGGAGCGTATACGCGCCAGCGACCGTTCGGAGTCTGCTCGCGCGAAGATCAAGATCGCCGAACTTAAAATTCTGCTTGCTGGAATTTCACCGCGGAAGCGGTGAGTGTATCGACGAGCCTTGAGGGGGCAAGCTGTTCAGCCCGACGGATGAAATGTCTCGGTATCAATTATCACCGCCTGTCCAAGCCTTGCCGGGATGCTTACGACGAGTACAATAAGTTCGAAGGCGCGGGGCGGAAAAGGAAACGGGGATCACCCGTTGCCACCCTGCTCTTGCCGGTGAGCCGTGGGCCAAAGAGAAAGAGTTTTAAATTTGACACCCCCCTTGCTGTTGTGTGATAATGCGTCGGTAGCCTTAACCATGTCTTGGTTCCCGAAAGAGTCCTCTGAGCCGATCGGAAAAAGTCCTCGAACCGCGCCTCCGGCGCGCGTGGCCAAGGGCCTTAAGATATCCTCGATCCTCGTAGAGGATGGCGTCCTTTTTCCTCCCGAAGGCCAGGACAAGGAGGTTGTTTTACAGACCTTGGCCGCGGCAGTGTGCGGCAAGGCCGGCATCGCCGACTGGGCGAGCTTTCTCTCCAAGGTTAAAGAGCGCGAGCAGGGCATCTCCACGACTCTCGACACCGGCCTCAGTCTCCCCCATGCGCGCATGGACGGCATCGCATCCATTCTGGCAGGAATGGCGATCTTGAAAAAGCCGATTCAAGATCTCAAGCAGGGGGACTTGGCGATTCGCGTGATGTTCCTGTTTTTCTCGCCCAATAAGCAGGATGCCTTCCCCTTGCACCTTCAGCTTCTGCGCGGCGTGTCGTCTTTGTTTCAGCCCGCTCTGATCGATCAGTTGATCGCGTCTTCCGGTCCTGCCGCGGCGCTTGCGTTGATAAAAAAGTTTGAAGCCTGAGCCCCGCCTCGGGCGGCGGGTCACCGAAGTCGTGGTCCTTAACACGGCGATGTTGACCTTCATCTCATTCTGGCATGCCGCCGCGATCGTTCTATGCGACATGGCCTCAACAGCCTGGTACATCGGCGGCATTGCTGAGACGGCCATCGGTCCGGCCGCGCCCTGGTTCATTCTTGCCGTGCTGATTTCAGCGCTTCCCGTCCTCGCCCTCTACATCGAAGCCTCGAGTATGTTCGTGCGCGGCGGCGTCTATAAAGTCGTGCGCGAGTCGATGGGCGGCACGCTCGCCAAGGTGTCCGTGTCCGCGTTGATGTTCGACTATGTCCTGACGGGCGCTATCAGTGCGGTCTCGGCCGGGCAGTATCTCGCCGGTTTCGTCAACTCCGCGTTCCCGCGTCTGCATATTCACTGGTCCGTTGAGCCGAAACTTTTCTCCATCGTTTTGGCGCTCGCGATCGTCGCCTACTTTTGGCGGGAGAATATCCGCGGTATCGAGGAGTCTTCCGACAAGGCCGCCAAAATCATGGGGCTTGTCGCGGTGATGGCGGTTGTCACCTTCTCCTGGTCGGCCTATACGATTTGGGTGCGCGGCTTTCACTGGCCTTCTTTTGAACTTCGATTGTCCGCCGAGTCGCTCGGCTGGCTCAGCGAGGGCGACTGGCACAAACGATTCGGCCTGCTCGGCATCCTGATCGCCTACGGCCACGCTTTTCTCGGCATGAGCGGCCTGGAGACCTTGGCTCAGGTTTATCGTGAGATGCAAGCGCCTAAACTCAAAAATCTCAAGCGCGCCGCGGCGATCATCCTCGTCTCCGCTTTGGCTCTCACCGGAACGATCTCCTTTCTCGCTGCCGGTCTCATCCCCGATGCGATCCGCAAGATTTATACCGACAATCTTCTGGCGGGCTTGGCGATGTCTCTGGCCGGACCGCATTGGGCGCGGCTCATTCTGCAGGCTTTCGTCGTGCTCGTTGGCGTGCTGATCCTTTCGGGGGCGGTCAACACCTCGATCATGGGATCAAACGGCGTTTTGAATCGTCTTGCCGAGGACGGGATCATGCCTGATAAACTGCGGCAATTGCATCCGCGTTTTGGCACGACTTACCGAATGATCAACCTCATAGTGCTGCTCCAGGCGCTGACGATCATCCTGTGCCGCGGCGAAGTGTACCTGCTCGGCGAGGCCTATGCCTTCGGGGTGATCTGGAGCTTCGTGTTCAAGGCGGCGGCCGTGTTCGTATTGCGTTTCAAGAATCTATCGTCGCGCCAGTGGAAGGTGCCGTTGAACCTGAGGATCGGCGGCCGTGAATTTCCGCTCGGCTTGGCCGTTATTTTCCTCGTGCTCTTGGCCGTCGGGCTCGTTAATTTATTCACCAAGAAGGTGGCGACGATTTCCGGAGTCGCCTTCACCGCGTTCTTCTTTTCGCTGTTCGTCGTTTCGGAGCGTCTCAATCGACGCGCGTACGCGAAGCAGGAACCGCGTGAAAAATTCAACTTGCGTCAGGCGGATGATCTTAAGATCGCGCGCGAGGAGATCGATAAGCCCAATTGCATCCTCGTCGCGGTGCGCGACCCCAACAATCTCTACCATCTCAATAAGGCTCTAGAAACGCATGACTTCGCGATTTCGGAACTCGTGGTCTTCACCTCGCGCATCCGCAGGGGATTGGGTCTCGTCGAAGAGACCATCTCAATGGACAATGAAGAGGAGAAGCTGTTTTCACGGGTGATCGCGGCCGCCGAGAAGCAGGGCAAGACCGTGACCCCGATGCTCGTCGTGTCCAATGACCCTTTTTACGCGATCACGCAGGCGGCGCAGGCCGTGGGCGCTGCCGAGGTCGTGTTTGGCGTATCCGCGAAGCTGTCCGCCGACGTGCAGTTGGAGCGCCTCGCGATGACCTGGGGCTCGCTGCAGACCGACAAGAAGCCCGTGCGCTTTCGCATCCTCGGACCTGGCGTGGAGCATTCCGTCGATCTCTGAAATCGAGCCCCATGCCGATTCAAAGAATTGTCAAGCACGGCGAACGGGTTCTCAAGAGATACTGCCTTCCGCTTGACTATGCGGCATTCGAGAGCGAGCTGCCTGCTTTGCTCAAGGACATGTGGGCGACGATGTCCTCCGCCCACGGCGTCGGTCTTGCCGCGCCGCAAATCGGACGATCCCTGCGCATCGCGGTCATTGATGTGAAGCCCAAGGGCAAGCCGCAGCGCATCGTGCTGATCAATCCGGAAATCCTCGCGCTCGAGGGAGAGGTCACCCATGAGGAAGGCTGCCTATCCGTGCCCGGCGTGTACGCTCAATTGCGCCGTTGCGCGCGCGTGCGCGTGCGCGCGCTCGATGAGCGCGGCACTCTCAGGGAATTGACGGGAGAAGGGGTTCTCGCACGCGCATTCCAGCATGAGATTGATCATCTCGATGGGAAACTGTACCTCGATCGCCTGCCCTTTGAGGAGCGGTTGAAGGCACTCGACGTCATTAAAAATGTAAAGCCGATGTGGGATTAAGAATTGGATGAAAACAATTTTTTTCGGCACTCCCCAGACGGCGGTCCCGTTTTTACGGCTGCTCGCCGCAAAATCGGAAATTGTCGCGGTCGTCTCTCAGCCGGACAGGCCTGCCGGACGCGGGCTGAAAACGGAGGCGACGCCGGTGAAGTCCGCGGCTCTGAAACTGGGCCTCAAGGTTTTCCAGCCGGAGAAGCCGTCTGCGATCGCGGCTGAACTTAAAGCCTTGGACGCTGATTTCGGCGTTGTCGTCGCCTATGGACGGATACTCAAGACTGATGTTTTAGCGACGACGAAACTAGGCCTGCTGAACGCGCATTTTTCCTTGCTTCCACAATATCGCGGCGCGGCCCCGGTGCAATGGTCGCTGGTCCGCGGCGAGACAAAAACAGGCGTGACTTTATTCTGGCTCGATGAGGGCATGGACACGGGACCGATCCAATCCCTGAAGGAGACGAACATTCCAGCCAATGAGGATGCGCCCGCGTTGTTCGCCCGCCTGACAGCGCTCGGCATGGAGCTTCTTGAGGCGGCCTTGATTGACTTGTCAAGCGGGAAAATCGTTCGGCGCCCGCAGGAAGGCGTGGGGAGTACAGCACCGCTCATCAAGCGCGAGGATGCGCGTTTGGATCTGTCGCGCCCGGCTGAAGAGGTTAGGGCGCAGGTGCGCGGATTTAGATCCTGGCCGCGCGCTTGGCTGGAGTTGGCGACAGGCAAGCTCATCGTCCTGAAGGCAGAGGCGGCCGTCATCGCCGATCCGCCTGGACAAGGGGCATGCGGCGCCGTCCTGGCCGTTGTGCGAGGACAAGGTATTTTGGTAGAATGTTCGTCTCGTAGCCGTTTATGGCTCCTCGAAGTACAGCCCGAGGGGAAAAAGCCGCTTAACGCCGCCGAATTTATCAACGGCCTCCATCTGGCCAAAGGCGGCTTTTTGCCGTTGTCGAGGAAATAACTTTGACTGCCAAGACCTCAGACGTCCGTCTGCTCGAAGTCGCCGCCGTCGCGGCGGCTCTCCTTGCGTTTTCCTATTTTACCCTCAACTGGGGGCTTCAGGGCCTTATTCATTCTCGCCGCACGCAGACCGTTCCCGACCTCAAGGGCCGATCGATTGCCGCCGCCCTCGACCAATTGGCGCCGCTGAGCCTCGGTCTTCGTAAAACCGGCGTCGAGTTCGACGCCGCCGTGCCGATTTCCTCGGTGCTCCGTCAGGATCCGTCTGCCGGAACCGTCGTGCGCGAGGGCAAGACAATTCGCGTCATCGTCAGCCAGGGAGGACAGACCGTCCTGACGCCCGCCGTCGTCGGCCTGCCCCTGCGCAACGCCGAGATGATGCTGCGCCAGTCTCAACTTTCCCTGGGCGAAGTCAGCGAGTCGTACTCGCTCAAGCAGGACAAAGGCATGGTTCTCGCGCAGGACCCGAAGGCCGAAGCAAGCGTTGAGCGCGACGGCCTCGTCAACATCGTCATCTCCGGCGGCGTGCCGCCGGCAGGTATTTCTTTAATGCCGGATTTTCTGCGCAAGAACATGGACGAGGCTCTGTCCTGGGCTTCCGGCGCCGGCGTCAAGCTTGAGATCAAAACCGACAACTCCTCTTTATTTCCCAACGGCACAGTGCTCACCCAGTTGCCGGCCGCCGATACGGTTCTTTCTCCGGAAACGCAGGCGAATCTCCTGGTCAGCGGGAGGAAGGGCGCGGCGCCCGCCGCGTCCACCAAGATCTTTAAGTATGAACTTCCCCAGAGCGGCAATGAAAGCCAGGTTCGCATCGTCGTTATTGACAAGTACGGCGAGCGCGAGCTGTTCAATGGCGTGCGCAAACCCGGCACAAAAATCGAGGTCCCGGTCAATGAAACCGGCGGCGCTCGCATGAAGATTTACATGAACGGAATTCTCGTCGAAGAGAGAGATTTGTGACCGAGGATAATCGTGGAACCGTGATCGTCTCCTCGCGGAGACCGACTGTTGTGCCCTCTTTGCTTGCCGGCGACCTGGCGCGCTTGGGCGACCAACTCGACGCGCTCAAAGCCGCCCGTTGCTCATGGGTTTCCGTTGACGTGATGGATGGCCACTTCGTTCCCAACTTGAGCTTTGGCCCGGACTTCGTCAAGCTCGTCAAGTCCAAGGGATTTCACGTAGACGCGCATCTCATGGTGAGCAATCCCCTCGATGTCGCTCCGTGGTTCGCCGCAGCCGGTGCTGACATCGTGACGATCCATCTTGAGGCTGTCCGCGACGCGAAAGCCGCATTGAATACAATCAAGTCCCTCGGCGTCCAAGCCGGCCTTGCGGTCAAGCCGCAGACTTCCATCGACGGCCTGATCGCAACGCTCGGGGAATGCGACTTAGCGCTCGTGATGACCGTCGAGCCCGGCTTCGGCGGACAAAAATTCATGGACGACATGATGCCGAAGGTCGTCGCTTTGCGCCGCGAAATCTTTGCGCGCCGTCTTGCCTGCTGGATACAAGTCGACGGGGGAGTGAGCGCTTCCAATATCGCGCAGGCCGCCTCAGCGGGCGCTGACAGCATTGTCGCCGGGTCGGCAATTTTCGCAGCGCCGGACCCTGCGGCCGCTTTTCGTGAACTTGAATTGAAGGCGCGAGCCGCATTCGAATCGAAGCATCAGGCGTAAGGAGAAACCATGGTCGTTATTAGACTGCAACGCAAGGGCAAGCCGCACCAGCCCTACTACCGCGTCGTCGCCATTGAGAAAGCTCGGGGCGCTACGGGAAAACCCATCGAAGTTCTAGGATCGTATAATCCCCGCATCGAGACGCAGAGACAGAAGGTCACCGTGGATAAGACGCGTTACGATTACTGGATTGGAGTCGGCGCGCAGCCCTCCGAGACCGTCCGTACCCTCGTTGCGTCCGCGTTCAAGGCCGTCGCCTCCAAATGATGAGTTCTTCCTTGCCGAAGGATCTTACGCTCTTCATCGTGAAGCGCTTGGTCGACAAGCCCGATACTGTGTCCATTGATGAGGTTAAAGATGGCGATACCGACGTCTTTAACCTCATTGTCGAGGAGACGGATAAGGGCAAGGTCATCGGCAAGCAGGGCAAGGTCATCAAAGCGATCCGTTGCCTGGTGGACATTGCCGCCGCGAAGGTCGGCGGGCGGGCGGATGTGGAGATCGACTAGGTGAGAATTGATTTTGTGACGCTGTTCCCAGGCATGTTTGCGCCCGTCATGGACGCGAGCATGATGGCGCGGGCTCAGGAAAAGGGCCTGCTTCATTGGGGGTGCGTGAATCCGCGCGACTTCTCCGCAGATAAGCGCCGTAAAGTCGACGATCGCCCGTTCGGTGGAGGCCCCGGCATGTTGATGATGGCAGAGCCGTTGAACAAGGCCATCAAGAGCATCAAGAAGAAGAGTTCTCGGGTGATCTTCTTGTCCCCGCAGGGCAAGACCTTCAATGATAAAACAGCATTGCGGCTTTCTCGGGAAGAGCACCTGATCCTCGTGTGCGGCCGCTATGAGGGTATCGATGAACGCTTGGTGAATCGATGCGACGAGGAGTTGTCCATCGGCGACTTTGTCGTGACGGGCGGAGAACTTCCGGCCATGCTCGTCGCCGACGCCGTGGCGCGCCGTGTCCTCGGCATGTTCAAGAAAGAGGATGCGGCCATGTCCGAGTCGTTTGCGGCTGGCCCGCTTGATTTTCCGCAGTACACGCGGCCCCGCGTTTGGCTGGGCCGAACGGTTCCGGAGGTTCTATTCTCCGGAGATCACGCAAAAATCGCCGCATGGCGGCGCGCCGCCGCCAACGAGGCGACTCGGCGTAAGCGTCCCGATCTGATCGAACGGGCGAAATAAGAGACATGAGGAGAAAAGTATGATGCTTGCCATGCGCGAGAAGTTGAAAACAGCGGAATTCCGCCCCGGAGATACGGTCAAGGTGCATATGAAGGTCAAGGAAGGAGAGAGCGAACGCATCCAGGTGTTTGAGGGCGCTGTCATTGTGCGCAGAGGACGCGGCGCCAGCGAGAACTTCACCGTTCGCAAGATTTCCTTCGGCGTCGGCGTGGAGCGAACATTTTTAATCGCTTCTCCGCATATCGATAAAATAGAGCTCGTGCGTCAAGGCAAAGTCCGTCGCGCGCGTCTCTACTATCTTCGTGATCTGACCGGGCGGTCCGCCCGCATTGATGACCGCAATTCCACGGCGACTGTCTCTGCCAAGGCCGAAGTCCCAAAGCCCGAGGTCCACAAGATGCTGGAGCCAAAAATCGAGGCGCAGCAAATCAAGGACGAGCGCTCAGTCCTCGCAAAGTAAGGGTTGGCGCAAAAATAACTATGTGTTTTTGGATG
>CAZGVK010000121.1:0-14630 GCA_964529095.1 uncultured Elusimicrobia bacterium | reverse complement strand
GCTTCATGCGCTCATTCATCATAACCAAAAATATAAAATTTCAAATACTTCCACAAGGAAAACGGCGTGTCGGCGAACCTTGTATTCGTGCGATAATAGGAGAAGCCGTGCCTGCAACCTCCTTTCGACCCGATCCCCGCTTTCTGCCCATGACGCGACCCGAGATGGCCGCGCGCGGCTGGGATGAGGTGGACATCGTGTTCGTCACCGGCGACGCCTACATCGATCACTACTCCTTTGCAATGGCCTTGCTCGGACGAGTGCTCGACAAGGCGGGCTTTCGCGTCGCCGTGCTCTCTCAGCCCAACTGGCGCAGCGCCGAGCCGTGGCGCACTTTCGGAAAGCCGCGCTTGTTCTTTGCGGTCTCCGCGGGGAATATGGACTCGATGATCAATCACTATACGGCCAACAAGAAGGTGCGAAACGACGATGCCTATTCTCCGGGCGGAAAGATAGGTCTTCGCCCGGATCGCGCGACCATCCCCTACTGCCAGCGGGCTCAAGAAGCATTTCCGGGCGTTCCCGTGATCGCTGGAGGCGTTGAGGCAAGCCTTCGTCGTTTGGCGCATTATGACTATTGGTCCGATTCCGTGCGCCCCTCCATTCTTCTTGATTCAAAGGCGGACCTCGTGGCCTACGGGATGGGCGAAGAGTTGATCGTTGAGATTGCGCGCCGCCTCCAGGCCGGAAAAACCATGAAGGATTGCCGCAATCTGCGCGGCGTGGCCTACGCCCTCGGGGCTTCCGAGCCGGCGCCCGCAGGCCCGGAAGTCGTCGAGTTGCCGAGCTTTGAGGCCGTGAAGTCCTCAAAGGACGAATTCTTGTCTATGGCGCGCAGCGCCCACCGTGAAACAAGCCCGTTTAATGCCAAAACATTGCTGCAGCGTCACGGCGCGCGCGCTGTTGTCGTCACCCCGCCCCAGCTTCCCGTGACACAGGAGCGAATGGACTTCTACTACGGCCTGTCCTACACGCGCCGCGCGCACCCGTCATACGCGGGTTCCGCAATCCCCGCGTGGGAGATGATCAAGGACTCGGTGACCATCATGCGCGGCTGTTTTGGCGGCTGCACCTTCTGCTCGATCACCGCCCACCAGGGCCGCACGATCCAGTCGCGCTCGGAGGCGAGCGTGCTCGGCGAGATCCTCCAGATGACGACGGACCCTGAATTCAAGGGCGTCATATCCGACATAGGCGGTCCCACAGCCAACATGTACCAGATGCGTTGCGCCGAACCCGCGATCGAAAAAATATGCAAGCGCCAGTCCTGCGTGCATCCCGTGGTATGCAAATTCCTCGGCACCGACCACGGGCCTCTCGTCAACTTGATGAAAAAATCCCGCGCGACGCCCGGCATCAAGAAGGTGTTCGTCGCCTCCGGTATCCGCATGGATTTGGCGAGCCTCTCGCCCGAATACATGAAGGAACTGACCGCGCACCATGTCAGCGGACGCATGAAGGTGGCACCCGAGCATTCCGATCCTCAAGTTCTCAAGATGATGAAAAAACCACCGCATAATACTTTTGAAGATTTTTCCCGGAAATTCAACAAGGAGAGCAAGCGAATCGGCAAGAAGCAATTTCTCGTGCCCTACTTCATCGCCAGCCACCCCGGCTCAGATTTGCGGGCGATGATCGAGCTCGCCGTTTTCCTCAAGAAAAACGGGTATAAACCCGACCAAGTCCAGGATTTTATTCCCGGGCCGCACGATCTTGCGACTGCGATGTACTACACCGGACGCAATCCCGAGACCGGCCTGCCGATGCCCGTTGCCCGGGGCATGCGCGACCGCAGGCTTCAGCGCGCCTTGCTTCAGTTCTTTAAGCCCGCGAACTATTTTGCGGTGCGCGAGGCGCTGCTCTCGGCCGGACGCAAGGACCTGATCGGCTCAGGTTGCGACGCGCTGATCGCAGCCCAGCCCCCGCAGGAGGCCCTGCTTGCGCGCCGTGCGCGTTCGCAGAAGGATTTTCACGAACACACGCATAACGCGGACATGCCCAAAACCGGTGATCGCCCGCAACGCGCCGCCTGGGAACGCAGAGAAGGAAAACGCTGATGTCAAAACCGGATCCCGGACATCTTGAAGCTCTCGAAGTTCCCTCCGCCGATACAAATGCGCTCACCGTGATTTGTTTGCATGGCTACGGCGCCGACATGCACGACTTGGCGCCATTAGCTCAGGAAATCAAGACCCGGCGACCATTGAACTGGGTCTTTCCAAACGCGCCGGAATTGCTTGACTGGGGCGGCCGCGCCTGGTTTCCAATTGACATCACCGCCTTCGAGGAGGCCCAACGCGGGGGCGCGCCGCGCGACCTGTCTCAAAAAGAACCGAGCGGCCTTCAATGGGCGCGGGAGCAACTGCAGCGCTTCATTGCGAATCTTGCACGACCGTGGGAAAAAATCGTGCTGATGGGATTCTCCCAGGGTTCCATGCTCGCCGTGGACCTCGCTTTACACGCCGATTCTCCTCCCGCAGGCGTTGTGATCCTGTCCGGGACCCTGGTGGACAAGCAAAAGACCGTCGAACGAGCGCCTCAGAAAAAGGAGCTGCCCTTTTTCCAGTCACACGGCTCCGCCGACCCGATCCTCGGCTTCGCGGCGGCGCGCGCTCTTGAAAAAGTTCTGCTCGAGGCGGGCTGGAAAGGGCAACTCCGCCGCTTCGAGGGCGGGCATGCGATCCCAGCCGCGATTCTCGAAGAACTCGCTCTTTGGCTTGAAAAGCGCAACGTCTCTTAAATAACCGGTTTTGCGCCAATCTTTAGGAAGCGTACTTGCGGATCAAGTGGGCCAGGCAAGCGCCGAGCGGCAATAAAATGGCGAGCGTAAGAAGAGGATGGTGCCCGCCAAAGGTGATCGAGGGATAGTGATTGCTCAGCATCAAAATGAGCACGGGAATCGACATCAAGGTATTGTGCTTGGAACAGCGTTTTGCCTCCAACGCCAGCGCGGGAATCGGTATGCCATTGACTGCCGAGATCGCCATGATCTTCTTCTGGTGAGGGATGATGGTCAGCCAGACGTTGGTCATCATCACCGTGCCCATCATAGCGCCCACATGAAGGTAAGCGGCGCGATCGCTGAGGATGCGCAGCAAAGCGCCGCCGGCGGCAACCAGGAGCAGGTACCACGCGATCCCGCCGCAAATCTCGCTGCGGCCAAACGGCGTCTTCCAGATGAAGCGATAGGCCCCGACCGCGCCGCCGAGAGTGGCGGCAGAGATCAGGACGGCCTTCCAGCGCGGCAACTCCGAACCATAATCAAGGAGGGAGGCGCCCGCCCAATACATCAGAGCCAGCAGTGCCAAGCCGGACAGCCATGTCAGCATCGCCTCCCACTTGAACCAGTGCAAGACGCGCGGCATGCTCTCTGGCCACTTCTGTTTCTCAACAAGATAGAACCCGCCGCCATGAACCATCCACAGTTCGCCGGCGATGTTTGGCTTCGCATCGCGGGGAGGCTCGAATGCCTTTTCCATCCAGTTGAATAGGTAGGTCTGCCCGATCCACATGATCGCGGTGATGACATGAGTTAAGCGCAGCAGCAGGCTCAGCCACTCTGAGAGGTCGCTCATTATTTTAGAAATCCTCCAAAGCAGGCATCTGCGCCAATGTTAAAAGATAATCAGCCAGCGCGCTCAGTTCGTCCGCGCTCAAGACGCCTTCCCAGGCGGGCATGTCCGTCAACGCCGGGCGTCCGTCGGAAGTCTCCGGAACCGCGCCGCGTGCAATTTTTATGATCAACTCTTCCTTCCGGTAGGTGGCCATCAGGGGGGCCAGAGCCGCAATAATATCTCCGCGCGCTCCCGGGTTTGGCTGTCCGCCGCGTCCTCCGGCGCCGTGGCAGGCAACGCAGCCGACGCGCGTATAAATCAAATCCCCCTTGATGGCGCCGCCGCGAACGCGCCACGGAGGAATGCCCGCCCACGCCTGGCCTTTTTGCTGCGAAAGGAAATCAGCCAGACCGGCGCGGTCGTAAGCGTTCAGGCCCTGCTCCGGCATTTTGGTGTCGTGCTTGAACGCGCGCGGGCTTGCCAACCATTTCTCAATCCATGAACGAGGGCGGCGATGACCCACCACTGTGAGATCAGGCCCCGCGTTCCCCCCGCGCGTGCCGATCTTGTGGCAGGACCGGCAACCATGCGCGTCGAACAAAGCGCTTGGGCTCACCGCGAAAGCCGTCGGCGCGCAGGCTATCAAGAAGGCAGCCTGAAATATTTTTTTATTGATCACTGAAGAAAAATAAAGCCCTGCTGCGCCCGCTCCGGCTTCTTGGATTCAGGCAGACGCGCCGGGGACGGCAACACGGGCTTCTTGGGTTCAAGAAGATGAAGCGCGGCCGGCAAGACGGGCTTCTCGTCTTTCATCACGCGCTGAGGCGCAGCCGGCACGCTCTTGGGGTTTTGAATTGAGCCTTTGACTTTCTTTTTATAAAAAATCTTCGGGCCGCGTCCGATCTCGTAGGGCAAAGCCACTCCTATCTGCACGATCCAACTGCGGTACTGAAGTCGTCCGATGGCTTTGATCTCGGCGCTCAAGAACGCGCTCCATGTCGGCCGCGCGTACTGCGCGCCCGCAAGCCAGCGCCCTTGGCTCTTTTCAGGATGATCGCTGCTCTCGCCGAGAACGTCGGAAATAGTGAAGGTGCGCGGTTTCAGCTCGAGCTTGGAGCGCACCGAGCCGGCAGCGTAGTTATACCCAAATCCCAGAAAAGGCGTCCAGGCGCGGTAGTTTTCGTGGGCGACGGCCGTCAGGCCGAAGCTGTTGAGGTTCCAGTCGATCTCACCCTTGAAATCAATGTCCGCTTTGAAGGTGTTGTCTAGATTTAAGTTGAAAACGTCTTTCAGACGCGCACGCCCGCGAACGTGATTATAGTGCGCGCCCAGGGCTACTTTCGGCAGCGCTTCATTCCCAAGATCGAAGTGCCAGCGCGCGCCGAAGCCGAAGGAGTTGCTCTGAACTTGGGCGGTCATGGTCGGAGAAATTTTATAACCCGGGGGCGTCGTCGCATTGGCAAAACGAAAGTAGGCATCCCCTCGCCAAGGCAAGCCCATGCGCAAATGCAGGGCTAAATTCGGGAAGAGGACCTGGTTCGGGAATATGTCGGCGCCGCCTTGTTCGTTGAGCGCCGGAACCGTCAAAATCGGGAAATCCTTCTTATTGAACGGCACGCGTCCGATACCAAGAGAAATATCCGGCTGGAGCGCCCAGCCCTTCACTGCGCGCGGCGGGTCGAATGTCGAGCCGGCGTTGAACGCCAAACCATTGGCCATTTCACGGCTCAGCCACCGGGTCATGCCGCTGAAGTCATCGGCCAGGCTGGACGCCCGCGCCGGAACCGCGAAAAACAGGAACGACACGACCCCGCAAGCAAGCATTCCCAGACGCGGCTTCAATTTGCAATGACGGGCAACGGGCGGTTACGGCTGGTGCTCCAGCGATAAACCCTTGTTCCGGATACAAACGTAAGCGTCGTTTTTAGGCGGCAATCACCGGGCACCTTCGAGCGTATTCCGTGCTTGCGTCCATGGGGGGTTTTGTATTTTTTCATTTGGGGCACCTATATCAGGATGGTAGCACGGCGATCCGAATCCTGGTTGGGCCCTAGGACCTACCCCTCCAACAACAAAAGGCCCACACGCGAATGAAGCCCGGCGCTTTGCAAGATCGCACAAAGACGGCGGAAGATTAGAGAACGAGCGAATTCATCCGATGCGAGTTCAACCTCTCGGCATCAGGGATTCTCGTAAATTTCAAGCTGCCCGTTTTTCTGGCGAAGTCCAATTCGGCTATTGGCGAACATCGCGAACACTTTGATTTCGTCCGCAAGAACGAAATTGGCTGGAATAAGAAATATATGCACCCCTCCAGCCGTGTCCGTCAAGATAAAAGTAAAAGACTGTGCCGTTTTGTCCACCTGGCCGTTCTTGATATCATCGGTGTAGAACACCTTGTAGTTCTGCCCGGAGACGGCGACCGCAGCACCGACGGCTTTGATGCCCTCGATCATCTTTTTGATTGTGATGCCGACCTTGTCGTCCTCATTCGCCGCGTTCTCAAGAACAATCTCACTCTTGAGTTGATTTAAAGGATTGCCCACGAGGTAGAGCTTATATTTGGCCGTCCCGGCAACGACCTCTTCTTCTTTGTTCAGCAACCCCTTGACGTTGAAAAACCGCGCTTGGGAACCATCCACGAGGATGGACACATAGGGGTTTTTCTCTCGATCGAAAGCGCCGCTAACCCAGACATCCTTGCCGCCGAGGCTATACTTGAGAGGGCTCTTGAGCTGTTTATTAAGGAGCGACGCAAGATCAATTTTGCCGACCTGCGTCTTCACGCCCGCGATATTCTTACTGCCCATCGGCGCGAGCGCTGTGATATTAAACGGGGTCGGAGAAGGCATGGCCGACAACTGCATGACGGGCAGTTCCGGCAGGCCCTCAAAAAAGGCCGCGTTCGTAAAGGATTGAGCCGCGCCGAGCGCCAGCGCCTCAGGAGTGGCACGAACACGCGCCGGCGCGGCTGCCAGCGCCAGAACAGCCATCAATAATTTTATTTCACGCGTCATAAGACCTCCCAAAACTATTTCCGAGCACCTGTATAAAATTCTACAACATGATCTGCTTTTAAGCAATCGCGATTTTTTTACTGCCCGTAGGCAAGACGCAGGGCAAGATACTCCGGAAGTCCGGCGGCGCGTATTTTTTCCTGGACCGCGCCGATGTCGTAAGGCACTCGAAACACGCGGAAAGTCCCGCGGTCCGAGTCATACAGGCCGCACGCGGCACGAGGATCCTGGTCACGCGGCTGGCCGACCGAACCGGGGTTAAGCGCTACGGGCGCCATGCTGCCGCTTGAAGCGCGCGGCAGCGCAACCTCCTTGTCATCTAAAAAGCGGGCGTCGATCTTCTCCCCGTCGCCCTCCACGAAGCGGAACAAAAGCGGCAGATGGCTGTGACCGACGAAGAGCGGCCACTTCCGAACAAGCGACACATTATCGCGAAACTGCAACGGGCTCAGCAGGTACTCCTCGACCGGGCTGCGCGGCGTGCCGTGCGCCAAAGTGAAATTTAATGTCTCCAGTCGAGCCGTCAAAGTCTCAAGATAGACGCGGTTGGAGTCTGTGAGATGAGACTGCGTCCACACCACGGCCGTGCGCGCATACGGGTTGAACCAAGCAAGGTCCAGCCGGTCGATGACGGCCAGATCATGGTTGCCGCAGATGACCGCAAGGTTCTTAAGGGCGCGGATGCGCTCGATACAGGCGTCCGGATCCGGTCCATAGCCCACGAGATCGCCGCAACAAATCCAGCCATCCACCCCAAAATCCTCGAGGTAGCCGAGAACGGCGTTCAGCGCCTCATGGTTGGAATGAACATCGGAGAATACCCCGTAGATCAGGCGAACGGGCCCTGCGAGACCACCTTTTCCTTTGTCGCCTCGCGCTCGGTGCCGCCGACCTTCTTGCGGAAGTCAACGGAGATGAGCTGGCTGATGCCCTTCTCCTCCATCGTAACGCCATAGATGACGTCAGCCGCCTCCATCGTGCGCTTGTTGTGACTCACGATGAGGAACTGGGTCTTGTTTTGGAATTCGCGCAAAAGCGCCACAAAGCGCTCGATATTGGCGTCGTCTAGAGCCGCGTCGGCCTCATCAAGCATGCAGAACGGGGAGGGCTTGACCATGAAGAACGCAAACAGCAACGCCACCGCCGTCAAAGTCTTCTCTCCGCCGGAGAGAAGGGTGATGCTCTGAAGCTTCTTGCCTGGCGGCTGGGCGACGATATCGACGCCGGTCTCCAGAATATTATCCGGATCGGTCAAAATCAAGTCGGCCTCGCCGCCTTCAAACAGAACGCCATACAGACGCCGAAAGTGTTCGCGCACCTCGGTGAAGGTCTGGCGGAAGTTCTCGCGGGTCGCATTGTTGATCTTAACGATCGCGGCCTTGAGGTCCTCTTTGGCCGTCATTAGATCTGAAATCTGTGACTGGAGGAAGGTCTGCTTTTGCGCGAGCGCCTCATACTCCTCGGGCGCTGCCATGTTGATATTGCCCATGCCGGCGATGCGGCGGCGCAAGACCTCGATCTTCTCCACATCGGCGACGATGCCGACGTGCTTGGTCTTCGCCTCTTCGACAGTCATCTGACGCTCGTCCCAGAGACGGGTCTTGAGCAGGTCGCATTTCGATTTCAGCGCCGAAGCATGCACCTCGTGCTGGTGCAAGTCGGCTTGGGCCTGATCGTGTTCCGCCTGAAGCCTCTTGACCGCAGCGCTCAGCGCGTCGATTTTATTCTGCAAGTCCTGCAGGCCCGAGAACACGGACTTGGCCTCGTTTTCATGGCCGGCAAGCTCGATCTGAAAAGATGAGATCTCCGCGCGCATAACCTCCTGAAGTTCGAGGGTCGCCGCCTTGCGGCGGCTGAGCTCCGCAGACTCATCTGCAAGACGCGCAATCGCGGACTCCAGCACGGCCCGCTCGTCATCGAGGCGCTTGCGGCTGCCGGAGTAGGCCAAGAGTTCCTGCTCAACTCCTCTGCAACGCTCGTCCTGGCCCGCGAACACGGCGCGCCTTCCCGACAACTCCTCGCGAGCGACAGCGAGGGTCTGGGCAGCGCGCGTCTCCGAGAGGCGGACGAGGTCAACGCGCGCTTGCGTTTCAGCGCGACGCTTGCGCTGCTCGGAGATCAACTCCTTTGCCAGCGCCGCCTCGGCCAGGGCGCGCGCGGATTCCTCCAGGGACAGATCCACGTTGCGCTCATGATTTGCCAGCGACTGCTCAAGCCCGTTGACGTGCGCCTCAAGGCCGTGGCGGCGACCGAACTCCTGAGACTGCGCTGCTGAAGCCAGTCGCGCGGCCTGCAACGCTTGCGTCAACTCCGTCTCGACCCGCGCGCGTTCCTCCGCGAGACTTGCCCCGCGCAGTTCCAGGGTCGCGGCCTTAGCCTTGATCTCGCCTAAATCCACAAGCGTCGCTTGCGGCCCGTCCTTCGCGGCGGCGCCGCCGAACACCCAGTGCTCGCCGAATAGTTTTCCTCCAAGCTCGTACGCCTCGATAAAAAGGTGGCGCATGGCCTTTTCGTGACGAGGATCATACCGCAGGCGCGAGAGCAGGCTCCGAGCCCCGGCCGGATAGGATTTCTCCGCAGCGTCGGGTAATGAGGATAGAACGAGAAACCGCGCGCGGCCCGCGCCGGAAGCTTGCAGAAGTTCCACCCCCAGACGAGCGGCGGTCGAGTCTTCGACGACTATGGCGTACAGTCGTTCTCCGAGAAGGTCCTCAAGCTCGGGCTTCAAGGAATCATCCACGCGGAACAAACTGTGCACGGTCCCGACCACGCCGGCGATGTTCGCGCCGAGCACGGCCTGAGCGCCGATCCAGTATGGATTTTGGCCGCCCTGGTTTTCCAGAGACTCGGCCCTGATAAGCGTTTGAGCGAGCGCTGAGCGCAAAGCCACGGTCTCTTCAGAAAGAGCGCCTTGATGAGCACGAAACTCCTCGGCGCGCGCCTCGGCGCCCACGGCGACGGTCTTCGCGGCGGCATAGGCGGTTTCCGCCGAAATGGCCTCCGCGCGCGCCTCGTCTAGGCGACCTCGGGCTTCTCCCGCCGCCAGCCGATCGCGCTCAAGACTCTTGAGCCCTGCGCGCACGGACACTTCAGCGCGGGAAAACTCCGATTCAGCCGCCGCCGCGCGTCGGCCCAGTTCATAAACATCCTGATCTAAGGCGCCGGCTTCCCGAGAGAAATTATCCTTTACCTCCTGTTCCGCGGAAACAGCCGCCTCGATGGCGGCCAACTCGGCTCCGGCGGTCTCGACGCGAGATCTCGCCTCTGCCAATGACGCCTCAGCGGTCGCTATGGATGCCGCGACAATAGAGATTTCAGGGTCAATTAAATCGGCCCGGTCGGAGTCCGCCTGAACTTCCACGCGGCATGCCTCAACGCGCAAATTCATGCCGAGGATGGACTGCTCCGAACTCCGCACTCTCTCCTCAAGACGTCCCATCACCGTCTTCACCTCGGCGACCTTCCGATTGACATCAATCAGCCGACTCTGCTCGCTCGTTTTTTCGAGGTTCAAGGCCGCGAGGTTCGCGCCCTCGGCGCTGATCTGACAACGGCATTTTCCCAAAGCCTCCTCGAGGGGCCCGCTGATCTCTCTCAGGGAAGACAACTCCTCATCAATCAGCGTCGTCTGCGCGACAATATGGACCGCTTCCATCGCCGCCAGTTCTTCCTTGTATTTTGCGTACAGCTTGGCGCGGCGCGCGTCGCTGTCAAGCTTCTTGACCTGCTCCTCGATAAGGGCGACAGAATCGCGCAGGCGGCCCAGGTCCATATCCACGCGATCAAGCTTGCGAAGCGCCTCCTCGCGCTTTGCGTTGTATTTCGCCACGCCGGCGGCTTCTTCAAAAAATGCCCTGCGCTCCACCGGCTTGGCGCGGATCATTGAATCAACGCCGCCCTGATCGATGATCGCATAGCCGTCGCCGCCAAGGCCGGTGTCGAGAAACATCTCGCGGATGTCACGCAGGCGGCACTGGGTTTTATTGAGGAAGTACTGCGACTCGCCGGAACGAAACAGGCGCCGCGTGATCGTCACCTCGGAATACTCCAGCGGTAAAATGGAGTTCGCATTATCAAAGGTCAAGGTCACTTCCGCCAAGGACTGCGGCGAACGCCTGGTCGTGCCCGAGAAGATCACATCGGCCATCGAATCGGCGCGCAACGACTTCCATGACGTTTCGCCCAGACACCAGCGCACGGCCTCCATGACGTTCGACTTCCCGCAGCCGTTGGGTCCGATCACTCCCGTGATGCCCGGCTCCAGATCCACGGAGGTCTTATCCGCAAACGACTTATAGCCGACGATATCGATCGATTTGAGATGCATGGTCCCTCGGCACGCTACCAAGTGTCCATATTGTGCTATATTTTACTTTACAGTAGCGTTAATTGCAGTTCAGTATAGCATTTCTCTTCGAGAAAATCAAATTTACGATTCATCCCGGGTGCCGCATGATTCTTAAGAGCATCGCCCGAAACGCTATTCCAATCGTCGGATGAGCCTGGAATAACGGGGACGACACGGACCGCCGAATGAATTGCTAAACTTATTTATTGCCTCCTCCCCACAAAGCCGGCTTCGTCGCCCTCGCCGGACGCCCCAACGTCGGCAAATCCACGCTGCTCAACTCGCTGCTCGAGTTCAAGCTGTCGATCGTCTCACGCAAGCCGCAGACCACGCGCCACCGCATCCTCGGCATCGTTGAAGGCGACAATTTCCAGGCATGCTTCCTTGATACGCCCGGCCTCATCGACGCACCCTCCGACCCCCTCCAGAAAAGCCTGCGCGTGGAGTCTGCTCGCGCCATCCGCGAGGACGCCGACCTCATCGTCTATCTGGTGGATGCAGTCGAGGCGGATCCCCGAAAGGTCGGAGAGACTCACTTGCGTCCAGGCACTCCGGTCATCTTGGCCATCAATAAGTGCGACCGCGCTATTCCTGAGACCAAGCTCGCGGCGCTCACCGCGGCCTACACGGAAGCGCTCAAGCCGGAGAAAGTGTTTCGCATCTCCGCTCTCAAGAAGCAGGGTGTGGAGGAACTGAAGGCGGAGATCATCGCCCGCCTTCCTGAGAGCGCGCCCTTCTACGAAAAAGGCCAACTCTCCGACCGCTGGGAGCGCTTCTTCGCCGCCGAGATCGTGCGCGAACAGGTCTTCGATCTGTACCATGATGAAATCCCGCACGCCGTCGCCGTTGTAGTAGAGACCTTCCGTGAAAATCAAGGACAGCCCGACGACGTGTTCGCGACCTTGTATGTCGAGCGCGACGGGCAGAAAGGCATCATCATCGGCAAGGCCGGCAAGGACCTCCACCGCCTGACGGAGCGAGCCTCGGCTGCGCTCGAAAATTTTCTTGGTCGCCCTGTCGTTCTTGATCTCTGGGTCAAGGTGCGCAAAGACTGGCGCAAAGATCCGCAAGCCCTCAAAGAATTCGGCTACTCGACTTGATTGAAGGAGGAGGTTCGGCGCGTCGCGCAACGGCAACGCGCCGAACCTCTCTTTACCCGCATTGAGCTTCTCTTTCCATATCCTTCGGGGTTAAATAATTTTCTGCGGTCATGGTTTCTTGGCGAGCACGATGTCGAATGTGCCGCTCAGGCCGCTTTTGGGATCGTTGACGATGGCAATCGTCGTCGAGGCTTTCCACCAAGGGTCGACGGCGTTGTACTTGTCGCCCGCGAAATAGAGCTGGGTGGTCAAAGATTTATTCCCCTGAGCGCTCGCCTTGAAGTGGATATGCTTCGGACGCCAGCGTCCTTCCCCGATTTCGTACTGACCGGGCAGTAGAGTGTTGAAGGCATAGCGACCCTGGGCGTCGGCGCGCATCCGCGCACGGAACCGATAGGGAATTGCCGGGTTATTGCGCTCCTTGGGGTCGGCGATGTCGTAGGCGCCGTCCGCATCGGACTGCCAGACATCCACCAACGCACCCGCTAACGGAGCACCGGTGATATCAAGAACCTGGCCCAAGATTCTGACGCGCGGGCCGATTGCGCCGCTAGGCGCCACCTGATCCGAGAATGGGGCATTCGGCCGGTAGAAAGGTCCTTCAATGGAATCTTCGGTCGGGGAAAGAGCGTTGCGGGCTGACGCTTCCAACGCTATTGGGCTCGCCCATTGGCCAACATGAGAAGATATGCCTGCGAGGCGGGAGGCGAATTCATCCGCACTGCCCGACTCGAGCGCGAGGCGGTCGACCTCGGGGGCAAGGTCCTTGAGGAACTCGGAGACTTCCTCGGTGATCCTCTCCCGCATCCCTTCGGTCTTCACATGCGCCGTCCGCGCCGCAAGGGACTCCTGTTCTTTGCGTATATTGCTCTGGACTATGGTTTTAAGCTCCTCGGTCGAGTAAGCGCCGTTGCGGAACACACCCCCGGGAAGGCTCTGAAACACGCCACGAGTGACGGCGGCGATCGCGGGCTTCAGGGCGACGGCGAACTGCGGGTGGGGATCTGCTGCGGCAGGCAACGCCAGGCTCAGCAACGCGAGGGTCGGAATTAGTCGTTTCATGGCTTCTCTCCTTGTTTGATATCCAACAATGTCCGAGGCCATGTTCGCAAATTAAAATAATAATTTAAAATGCATAAACATTACTTTATTGATAAGTTCTAATTAATTATCATTCCATGTTCAAACAGCTTTTTTAAAAGGCAGGATCATCGGTGAATACATCAAGCGCGCGCGCCGCCATCTCGCATCTCCGGACCGTGGACCCCATTCTATCCCGCCTGATCAAGGCCGTCGGCCCCTGCCGCCTCAAGCCCAAAAACACGGACACATTCGAATCTCTACTCAAAGCTATCGTCTACCAACAACTCAACGGCAAGGCCGCGTCCGCGATCTGCGGTCGCGTGCTGGCGCTCTTTGCCGTCAAGACGCCGACGCCCAAGCATCTCCTCAATATCCCGGAAGCCTCATTGCGCAACGCCGGCCTCTCCGCCAATAAGCTCGCCGCCGTGCGCGACCTTGCCCTGAAGTGTCTCTCCGGCGGTGTCGCCCCGCGCAAACAGCTCGAGCCCCTGTCCGACGCTGAGATCATCGCGCGCTTGACCCAGGTGCGCGGCGTCGGCGAATGGACGGCGCAGATGTTCCTCATATTCAATCTTGGCCGCCCCGACGTCCTCCCCACCGGCGACTTCGGCGTGCGCAAAGCCTTCGGTCTGCTCTATCGCAAGAATGGGCGCCTCCCTCCGCCGTCCGTCCTGGACAAGCACGGGAGAATATGGGCGCCCTACCGCACCACTGCCAGCTGGTATCTCTGGCAGCATCTCGCGCAGACAAGTCTTCATCGCGCTCATCGACGATCGGTTCCATCTCCTCAAATCGCCGCATCAGACCTCTGAGCAAACCGCCGGTTTTTAAAAATTTTTTGCGGGTTCAGGCCGATTCACAGCTGATTGACAGCCGCTGCTTGTCCAGGGCGCGAGGCGCATCCGGTTTAAATAATCCGCAAGAGATTTTTGAAAACTTTCTCCGTCGAGGACTGCTTGAGGCCGGCTGTTTTCTCAGAGGTCTCTACATAATAAAGAATTCCCGGGCAGCGGATTGGCCTTTCGTCCGTTCGTGCCTGGCAGGCTGCTTTAAATATGGGCACTCTATCGCCCCGTCGCCACAAAAGGTCAATAAATGCCCGGCATGGACCCGCCGCCGGGGGGACGGGGAACACGCGGCGGTGAAACATCCAAAAATTCGTCAGCTCCGATTTCCCAACCGGTTCCCATTGGGCGTGTCTCATTGTCTATGTCTATGGTGAAGCTAGAGGATAGATTGACGCCGTTATTGATGGCTTGAGTCCCAGCCTTCAGGTGCAGATTCTCACTGCCGGCGACGGCGCTGACAAACAAGGTCTCGGCGGTAACGCCGGCAAAAGACCCGGGGCCGGGGGCGCTGCTCGTCGTGACACTGTTATCCGAGGAAATATTATTGGAAGTGCCCGCGCCCCAGACGATGCCCGGCTGAAAATCTCCGTTGCCGCTTCCGTATAAGTTTCCGGCCCCGTTTCCCACGGCGATGACGTTGCGCAGAACCTTGGTACCTTGCGGAGCATATTCATCCACCC
>CAZGVK010000120.1:0-5754 GCA_964529095.1 uncultured Elusimicrobia bacterium | reverse complement strand
TAAAACCGGGCTACAGAATGACGTTAAGAACTTAACGATAAGAATCGTTGCGAACGAGCTTTAACGGAGAAATCAAAAAACAACTATGGCAAGCTACCTGATCGACGAAATCATTAAGTTCACCAAGGACCCCCAAAGCCGGGCATTTTGGGAGAAAGCCGTCCGTGTGTTGGGGGAAGATCAGGCAGCCGAAGAGTTGGGGGAGCTTAAGTCCCAAATCCACACGGGCGCGGTCCGCGAACCGGCCAAATACCTAACGGCGCTGCTTAAGAGACAGATGGAGAAGCGCGACGTGGCAGGGGGGCAAGAACAACGGCACATAGAGCCAAAAAAACTAAACACCTATTTTGAGAAAACCCAGGTCGCCCTGTTTTCAAACCTACAGCCGCAAACGCCGATCGGAGAAGCGGAACAAAAAGCGATGGAGCTGCCCTACGGCAAGGATATGATTCCGTGGGCGACGTTCGTGAACTCAAGTTTTTTTACGCTATCGACCAATAAAGCCAAATCCGATGTGGTGCAGGCAAAATTTAGAACGATGGATGGCGACGTTTCGGTCGTCCAGCTTATCCGTGGCAGGATCAAGCCGGGCGGCATGGAGCGCGGGATCCCCACGGCCGAACATGGCCGGGTGCTCGCCGCGATCAAGAATATATGGGCTCAACAAGGCTGCCAATACGACCGGGATCGAAACGGGGCTATGGTCTGCTTCTGTCGCGTCTCGATCCGGGAGCTGGCGCAGCTCCTCGGCCGAAGCAACTTTGGCGGCAGGGATTTAACGGAACTGGCGGACAAGGTCTTCGACCTTAAGACCCTGCCGTACTTCATGGATCTTTCCGGCCTCGGTCTCAAGGACATAGATGGCTACGGGTTTACCATGCTAAGCAAGGTCGACCTGGTCGAAGGTAAACGGCGCGGCCAACCAGAGACGGTCCTCAGGGTGGATTTTTCAACGCCGCTAAGCGCGCAGCTTATTCACCGGCACGCGGTCACCAGGCCCATGGAGCTTGCCCAGATTCAAAGCGAGCTGGGCTTTCTGTTGAGGCTTTATCTTGAGCCGATCTTATTGGGAATGAGGATGTCTGTTTTCTCAAAGCAACTAAAGGACCTAATCGTCGAGCTGGCTCTACCTCCGGCTAGCTGGCACAAGCTTAAAGATAAAAGGATGCGTATGTTTTTTAAGGCACTCCGTTCCATGAAGTCGCCGCGGACTGCGGACGGAAGGGAGATTCTGCTCAGCGTCGAGAAGGGTCTTTCCGATTGGATGCTGATGGCGCGGCTGGGACGGACGGAAGAAAAGAGGTAAGCGATCGGCGGCGGCGAGCTTGGGATATCAACGCTCAAGCGGTTGCATGATGAATTATTTCCCGCATTAGCTAAGGAAGACGAGAAGCCGCGCGGCCCTGGAAAGCTAGTTCGCTCGAGCGACGCGGCCTCGGTGAAGGACGCTCTTTACCAGAAAACGGACACGGAAGTCGCGCTCAGCTTCGACTCGCGCAAAATACCCGGGGTCGCCACGAAGCTCCGCGGACAGCACGGCCAGACCATTGATAATACGGCATATATGCCGTATGCTATAATCATGCGCTTCGTGTTGAAATTATACGAGACGACCGGTGGTCGGTGCCAGGTCCGTGAATATCTACGCGGCAGCGCGAAGGACGTTCGTTCGGAGGCGGGTTGGCTCCTCACTCGACTTCAGGAGGACGGAGATCGATTGGATCGACCGGCCACGGGCTTTCTCGAAGACGGGATTTACGAACTTCGGATCATCGTTGAGCGCAATCAGCACCGCATCTTGTATTTTTTCTCTAAACAGATCATAGTCGCCACCAACGCCTTTTTGAAGAAGTCGCGGAGAATCCCGCAAGAAGAGATCGAGAAAGCGCGCAATGCTCGATTGGAGTGGCTCCGTCGTGAGCAGGAGTAGAACAGATGAAGAAGAAAAATAGAAACGGCATTCTCTTTGATGAGTTCATTAAAGAGGAGTTGAAAGACCCCGAAATCAGAATAGGCTATGAGGCCGCCAAGGCCGAGTGGCTTGTGGCAAAGGCCGTGACGATCGCCAGAAAAAGGGCGCAGCTGACGCAGGTTCAACTGGCCAAGAAAATAAAGACGGACCAAAAGGCCATCTGGCGGCTTGAGGCTGGCCGCCAAAACGCCACGGTCGATATACTTTGGCGCATCGCTGCCGCGACTAACAGCGAACTTCGGGTTGACCTGGTAGCGCGGCATTGAATACGGCATTGTAACTGGAGGCGCTAAGATGATCGCTGAGGCACTCTCAGCCAACGCTCGGGCACAACGACCCTCGCCATGGCCTGACGTTGCCCGCGCGCTCCGCACGGCCTGGCCCTTCGCGCGGGCGGCTCCCGCCCGGCCGGCGTCGCACGCTCGGCCGACACGCGGGCACGGCGTCGTTTTTTCCCTTAGCGCGTTTTTCTGTACGCTCCTGACCGGCCGACCGCCGGCGCCTGGCCGGGACCCTTCGGGCCCGGCACGGATGCAGCTGAGGAAAGCCTGATAGCATCCTGCGGCGACGCGCCGCCTCCGGGTATGGAAGGCCCTCCGGCGGCGCGGCCTCCGCTTCGCTGCGGCCGGCGGTCGGCCTGGCGCTCCTTCCCGGGGGGAACAACAACGCGCGCCCCCGCCCGGGTGCCAGCCTGGCGATCGCGCTGGGGCACGGCCCCTAATACGCAGCTCTTAATAAACGCCGCTCGGCCCCTTTTCAACGGCAAGTGGAAGGGGCACTTCCTCGCCTTATTGCACGCTCGCCGGCCGCGTCGTTTCACGGGCAGAAGCGGCTCAGGGGGTCGGCATCCCGCGCGTCTTATGGAAATTCCTTTAGCGCGGGACCGTGCCGCTAACGATAATGACGTCATTATCGTTAGCGGCACGGTCCCGCGCTAAAGGAATTTCCATAAGACGCGCGGGATGCCGACCCCCTGAGCCGCTTCTGCCCGTGAAACGACGCGGCCGGCGAGCGTGCAATAAGGCGAGGAAGTGCCCCTTCCACTTGCCGTTGAAAAGGGGCCGAGCGGCGTTTATTAAGAGCTGCGTATTAGGGGCCGTGCCCCAGCGCGATCGCCAGGCTGGCACCCGGGCGGGGGCGCGCGTTGTTGTTCCCCCCGGGAAGGAGCGCCAGGCCGACCGCCGGCCGCAGCGAAGCGGAGGCCGCGCCGCCGGAGGGCCTTCCATACCCGGAGGCGGCGCGTCGCCGCAGGATGCTATCAGGCTTTCCTCAGCTGCATCCGTGCCGGGCCCGAAGGGTCCCGGCCAGGCGCCGGCGGTCGGCCGGTCAGGAGCGTACAGAAAAACGCGCTAAGGGAAAAAACGACGCCGTGCCCGCGTGTCGGCCGAGCGTGCGACGCCGGCCGGGCGGGAGCCGCCCGCGCGAAGGGCCAGGCCGTGCGGAGCGCGCGGGCAACGTCAGGCCATGGCGAGGGTCGTTGTGCCCGAGCGTTGGCTGAGAGTGCCTCAGCGATCATCTTAGCGCCTCCAGTTACAATGCCGTATTCAATGCCGCGCTACCAGGTCAACCCGAAGTTCGCTGTTAGTCGCGGCAGCGATGCGCCAAAGTATATCGACCGTGGCGTTTTGGCGGCCAGCCTCAAGCCGCCAGATGGCCTTTTGGTCCGTCTTTATTTTCTTGGCCAGTTGAACCTGCGTCAGCTGCGCCCTTTTTCTGGCGATCGTCACGGCCTTTGCCACAAGCCACTCGGCCTTGGCGGCCTCATAGCCTATTCTGATTTCGGGGTCTTTCAACTCCTCTTTAATGAACTCATCAAAGAGAATGCCGTTTCTATTTTTCTTCTTCATCTGTTCTACTCCTGCTCACGACGGAGCCACTCCAATCGAGCATTGCGCGCTTTCTCGATCTCTTCTTGCGGGATTCTCCGCGACTTCTTCAAAAAGGCGTTGGTGGCGACTATGATCTGTTTAGAGAAAAAATACAAGATGCGGTGCTGATTGCGCTCAACGATGATCCGAAGTTCGTAAATCCCGTCTTCGAGAAAGCCCGTGGCCGGTCGATCCAATCGATCTCCGTCCTCCTGAAGTCGAGTGAGGAGCCAACCCGCCTCCGAACGAACGTCCTTCGCGCTGCCGCGTAGATATTCACGGACCTGGCACCGACCACCGGTCGTCTCGTATAATTTCAACACGAAGCGCATGATTATAGCATACGGCATATATGCCGTATTATCAATGGTCTGGCCGTGCTGTCCGCGGAGCTTCGTGGCGACCCCGGGTATTTTGCGCGAGTCGAAGCTGAGCGCGACTTCCGTGTCCGTTTTCTGGTAAAGAGCGTCCTTCACCGAGGCCGCGTCGCTCGAGCGAACTAGCTTTCCAGGGCCGCGCGGCTTCTCGTCTTCCTTAGCTAATGCGGGAAATAATTCATCATGCAACCGCTTGAGCGTTGATATCCCAAGCTCGCCGCCGCCGATCGCTTACCTCTTTTCTTCCGTCCGTCCCAGCCGCGCCATCAGCATCCAATCGGAAAGACCCTTCTCGACGCTGAGCAGAATCTCCCTTCCGTCCGCAGTCCGCGGCGACTTCATGGAACGGAGTGCCTTAAAAAACATACGCATCCTTTTATCTTTAAGCTTGTGCCAGCTAGCCGGAGGTAGAGCCAGCTCGACGATTAGGTCCTTTAGTTGCTTTGAGAAAACAGACATCCTCATTCCCAATAAGATCGGCTCAAGATAAAGCCTCAACAGAAAGCCCAGCTCGCTTTGAATCTGGGCAAGCTCCATGGGCCTGGTGACCGCGTGCCGGTGAATAAGCTGCGCGCTTAGCGGCGTTGAAAAATCCACCCTGAGGACCGTCTCTGGTTGGCCGCGCCGTTTACCTTCGACCAGGTCGACCTTGCTTAGCATGGTAAACCCGTAGCCATCTATGTCCTTGAGACCGAGGCCGGAAAGATCCATGAAGTACGGCAGGGTCTTAAGGTCGAAGACCTTGTCCGCCAGTTCCGTTAAATCCCTGCCGCCAAAGTTGCTTCGGCCGAGGAGCTGCGCCAGCTCCCGGATCGAGACGCGACAGAAGCAGACCATAGCCCCGTTTCGATCCCGGTCGTATTGGCAGCCTTGTTGAGCCCATATATTCTTGATCGCGGCGAGCACCCGGCCATGTTCGGCCGTGGGGATCCCGCGCTCCATGCCGCCCGGCTTGATCCTGCCACGGATAAGCTGGACGACCGAAACGTCGCCATCCATCGTTCTAAATTTTGCCTGCACCACATCGGATTTGGCTTTATTGGTCGATAGCGTAAAAAAACTTGAGTTCACGAACGTCGCCCACGGAATCATATCCTTGCCGTAGGGCAGCTCCATCGCTTTTTGTTCCGCTTCTCCGATCGGCGTTTGCGGCTGTAGGTTTGAAAACAGGGCGACCTGGGTTTTCTCAAAATAGGTGTTTAGTTTTTTTGGCTCTATGTGCCGTTGTTCTTGCCCCCCTGCCACGTCGCGCTTCTCCATCTGTCTCTTAAGCAGCGCCGTTAGGTATTTGGCCGGTTCGCGGACCGCGCCCGTGTGGATTTGGGACTTAAGCTCCCCCAACTCTTCGGCTGCCTGATCTTCCCCCAACACACGGACGGCTTTCTCCCAAAATGCCCGGCTTTGGGGGTCCTTGGTGAACTTAATGATTTCGTCGATCAGGTAGCTTGCCATAGTTGTTTTTTGATTTCTCCGTTAAAGCTCGTTCGCAACGATTCTTATCGTTAAGTTCTTAACGTCATTCTGTAGCCCGGTTTTA
>CAZGVK010000119.1:0-2762 GCA_964529095.1 uncultured Elusimicrobia bacterium | reverse complement strand
TGAAAAACGACATCTTCGCCACGCAAACGGCGCGAGGCGTTCCAGATTGAGGCGATAACGGCACAGATGATGAATACTGAGACCGTGTCGAAAAAGACGAGGAAAGGAAATTCCTTTGCCAGGCTACCGACATGATATCGGGAATCGTAAGTTGCCCAAAACCGCCATGCTTTATACCAAACAAAGACCACAGCCAAAGTGTTTATCACGAAGAGGACGCGTCCTTGAAGCCAACCGAGCAGCAGAAGAACCGCGGGAACGACCAGTAAGCCAAATGCGTCTCGCTTGTTCGCTCCGACAGGTGCACCAAAAACTCCAAGGCCTCCAAACAGGGCGAAACCAATGACAGCGTATGCGGCGCCAGTCGCAAGCAGGAACATTACCGCCCCAACGAGATTCTTTCGAAGTCGTTCCATTTCAATTTCCGTCTAACGATGGGCTGAACGGCGGCGGCTACTGGAACTCCGTGAATGCCGCCGACCGTTCAAGCCGAAGTTAGGCATCACAGATTTCGTGACTGCTTACTTTGCTCCAAACCATTCTGGTCGTGTGACTCGAAGTACGAACCAACACAAGATTATGAGGGCGCCATAAAAGTAAATTCGGCCGAGAAATTCTATCGACACCTCCTTTTTCGCCATCGAGCCGATACTGCCGCCGGTGAAGGCCGCGGTGGCGGGCAACAGAACCACAGGGAGTAGAATCCAGCCGCTCTTGACGTACTCGCCCGCCATCGCGATAACGCCTGCGAATGGGACAGCAAGTGAGAATCCTGCTGCGGCGCCGAAGGCTATGTTGTTGACCGGAAGAGAAGAAAGCCTCTTCATTCGGGTAATTGTCAGCAGCGCGGCGACAAAAGCGACGCCGGGTAGGAGCAGTAGCAATACCTGAACCTCGCCTCTGCACACAAGCGCCAAGGCAGCCAGAGCCACAAAACAGGCCGTTGTTGCGCACGCTGCTCCTATGAGTCGGTCTTTCATGTATGCCTAACGATAAGTGTACCGGTCGGCTCTATCAGACGTCGGTCGGCCTAGCCGGCTTGCGTTTGAGTTGTGAGAAGTGTAACCCTCCAGGCCGAAATCCGCAATAGGGCGCGGCCGAGTGCCTTTAGGATAGGCCGTCCACGCCCGGACGGCCTATCCTAATTCCGCGCCGAAGGCGAAAGCGACAACAACGGCAAACGACAAAAGGGTATTGACAATTCCGGGCTGCGGGTCTACACTCCCGATTGGCGCCCTTGGAGGCCTTATGAACAACCGCAGCTCGATTTTCTCGCCGATTCTCGCCACTCTCTTGGTCGGATTCTTGTTCTGGTCGTGGGGCGGCGCCGCGGGCTGGCGAACAATCACAGGAGCGATGACGCCCTATCCGAACTTCTCAGCTTTTCAGAAGAAGCTCCCTCCGGCCCAGCAGAAAGCCAAGTCCCAGCAGTCTCGCATGGAACTCTCCAACCGCCTCTCGGAGGTGGTCAAGGACCCGGCCAAGATCAGCAAATCTGACCTCGCCGAGGTCAAGGCCGCCTGGGGCCAGGACGCCGCGCGAATGCTTTCAATTCTCAAAGATTCATCCCGGTAGACCCCGCTTGGCCCCTTTGCTATCATCGCAAGGGTGCCAAAGGGCCAAAAGATCGGCGTCATCGTTCCCGTCTTCAACGAGGAGGAGAACCTCCCCGAGCTCAACCGCCGCCTGACGGCCGTGCTGAACTCAACGAGCCTCGACTACGAAGTCCTCCTGGTTGATGACGGCTCCAAGGACCGCACCCTTGACATGATGCGCTCCTTCAGCAAGGCCGATGCGCGCTGGAAGGCGATCTCTCTCTCCCGTAATTTCGGCCACGGCGCGGCTTGTACTTCCGGCTTGGATCACGTTGACGCCGACGCCATCGTCTTTCTCGACGCCGATCTGCAAGACCCTCCCGAGCTGATCTTGGAGTTCATTAAGAAATGGCGGGAAGGCCACGCCGTCGTGTTCGGCACGCGCACCGGCCGTCCGGAATCGTGGCTGAGGCAGACGGTCACCGAGGTCTTCTACCGTCTGCTCAACGCTCTCAGCTCCACCCCGCTTCCGCTCGACGCCGGCATCTTTTCTCTATTAGACAAGGCGGCCTACGAAAGCCTCAGGAAGCTGCCGGAGCGCCATCGCTACCTGACGGGTCTGCGCGCCTGGGTGGGCTACTCCCAGACGAGCGTGCCCTACGAGCGGCAGGCTCGGCACGCCTCGCAGCCCAAGCAGAGCCTGGCCAAGCTCATGTCGCTGGGATTTGACGCGGTCTTCGGCTTCTCCAGCGCGCCGCTGCGGCTGGCTACACTCATCGGCATGGCGATGGCCGCCGGCTCATTGCTGCTGTCGCTTAAGGTCCTCTACGAGAAGTTCTTCACCGACAAGCCCATCATCGGCTGGACCTCCACGATCGTGGTCATGTCGTGGACGGGCGGGGCGATCCTGTTCACCCTCGGCATCATCGGCGAGTACATCGGCCGCATCTACGACGAGATCAAGCAGCGCCCGATCTATTTAGTGAAGGAAAAAATCGGGCTCTAGCGGCGGGCGCCCGAATTATCGCTCGATCTTGTAAATCGTCGCCGCGGGATTTTCGAAGACCTTCTTGAGATTTTTTTGGTTGGGCAAGCGCGCGGTCAAACTTTTCTCGAACCCTCCCACCCACAGATAGTCGACGTCGAAGCGCTCAACCGGCTCGCGAGAGGTCTGCCGCAGGAGCGCCTTAATCTTCTCCGGCTCCATGCCGCAAAAATGCACCCACA
>CAZGVK010000118.1:0-16311 GCA_964529095.1 uncultured Elusimicrobia bacterium | reverse complement strand
CAAGGCGGTATTCCCGATGCGCGTATTCAACAAGAAATACGTTCTGGAATTCGTGCGCTACTACCAGGAGCGGAATTACATTGCCTGGCGTTCACACCGCAAGACAAAACTTGAGTCTAAAAAAACGCGGCTGTAGAACTAGCCAGACTGCAGTTAATGAGAAAGCGCGCATTGGGCTCGGCTTCTCCAATAGGCTGATGGCGGTGGCGAGCACGCAAATTGCGCCGAACGTCATGAGCATATACACCTGCCCTTCGGTTGCGCGGCTCCAATATCCATAGGAGGCACCGAGCAGGGTTGTCGTTATCACGGCCATCGCCCGGTCTTTGGAAATTTTCGCGATGAGGCGGTAGAAGATCCACAGACCGAGTGCGCCAGCGCTTTTGGCACTGGCACCTCAGCCTCCAATTGAATCATGTTTTGCGGCCCGGTTTTATCGTCGTGGCCGGCCATGACTATTTAATATGCGGCCACGCATAATGATGCCTAGGTCCTTTGGCCGGAAAACCACAGGTCTCATGTCGCCGCCCTCGTGGGTCTTCCGGCACTGAACAGCCATGGGGAAACAACTTATGCTGTGGCCATGGCCCTCTTTTCTCTTCGCCGAACCGGGTGGATCTTCGCCCTCGCCGCTTCTCTGTCCGTTCGCGTTGCCGCGCAAAACGGCTACCCCGACTTCGCGGCTGAGTGGCCGCCGATAACGCAGACGGTCAAGATGAAACCGCAAAATCCTAAGGCGCTGAGCGCTCCTGCGGACATATGGAACCAGGTGCTTGCGAGCGTCTCCATCGCCGTGCCCAGGAGGATGGAACATTAACGAGGGCTCGCTCGTATGAAATATGAGTGAGCCCATCTCCTGGCGTCCTTTTATGGCACCGGCGCAGCCTTCCCGCTACAACGGCGCGGGCGCGGTAGACACGATGATGGTCGTCGGGAGAATCCCCCTGCGCCTACTTCGCGGTGGGCTCGTCCAGGGATTCCAGGTCGGCCAGGTCTTTCATCCGGCCGGAGGCGCGCTTATTCTTGATATAGACCTTCCGCCCGATGAAGTGCACGCGGTGGGGGCCGATGGCGCCTTCCTCGCGCCCGGACCAGACTTCCTCGGCGCTGACGCCGCTCAATTCGTTGATCACGTCGATGCGCACCGGCTCGACCCCGATCTGGACGATCTTGCCGTTCAGGAAGTCGTCTCCCGAGAGTCCGGTCAGCGGAGCTCCAAAGTCCCCCAGGGCGCGAAGGACCGCATTCGCGTTCTTTCGTTCAGGACGGACCCAGATATCGAAGTCGCCGGTCGCGCGCGGCACCCCGTGGTGCGCCAGCGCGAACGCGCCGACAATGACGAACTCAACCTTGTGCTTGATGAGGGCGGCGAGGAAATCGCTGAAGTCCGGCTCGAGGTTCATCCGCGGCGCGTGCGGACCATGTCACGGCGCAGGCTCGGAAGCTCCTTAAATCCCATGACGGCGAAGCATTGGCGGCGCAGGAAGGAGACCGCGTCGACGCGCTCCGCCGAAGTCTTGCCCGCCCAAAATCGGAGCGAACCGAGGGGGTCTTCCTTGTCCTTGACGACGACGGAAGTCGCGCGGCGCATACCCTGAGTTTAACAGGCAATTCCCGTAAAAGCAAGGTTGGCAGTACCGCCGGGTGCGGGGTAGGACAGAACGTGCTGCGCGCTGAGATAAAAGAACCCCCGACCTGGGCCTTGACCTCTCCTAAACGGCGCGGAAGGTCGCGACGAGCACATCGCGGCGGCCGGACCGGAAGGGATCGACAGCCGTGATCGGCGTAACTCCGTGCAGCACCCGGGCGTCATCGACGATCGCCGCGTCGAGCGGTTCTGCCAGAGTGAAGCTTCCCAAAGGCCGACCGTCGGGGGCGCTGACGCGCGTCGTGCCGCTCTCCACATTCTCGCGCTGGACAAGCAACGCCATCGCATAATCGACCCCGTCGCGGTGTACACCCTCCGGCGTGGGCCGTCCCGCCTTCCCCGCTGCGGCCACGAGGCGCCCGGTCGAAGAAGGCGGAAGAAGCCCGCGCCGAAGGACAGCAGCGAGGACACGGTCGCTCCCGCCGCGACCTCGGGCTCGACCGGCTCGTACCACCGCTCGATCCCGCCGTTGAGCGCGTTGTACTCGCGCGACTGGTAGTGACACTGGTGCGGCTCGAGCCGCGGCTGCGTCTCGCCTAAGGGGATGGAGAACACGGCGTGCCGCCGGAGCCGGTCGCGCACGCCGTCGGCCATGTACTCGTCGCGCCGCAGATCGTCCCAGTTCGCGGCGAAGCGCGACCAATCAACCAGCGCGCCATATCGCCCCTGCTCGATCAGCGCGCGTGTGACGTGACCCTCCAGAAATGCGAAGCCATCCCGCGCCACACATTCCTTCAACCCGCCGTTCGCGTCCATGTCGCATTCTAGAGAAAATGGGAAACCTCTCAGCGTCAACTCCTCCATGGAACTTTTTTATGGCCTCATTCGTATACCTGGTGGAGGCCGGAGAGGATGGGCGGTGCGCATGATATACTCCTTGTTGTCCTCTCCCGCGACACAGATAATGACGACTGGAAATAAGAAGTACGCCGCTCACCTGAACGTCACGCTGAAGCTCCCCAAGCCTCAGCCGGACGCCCCCCTGGCGCTCGATCTTTTCGCCGGATGCGGCGGACTCGCGCTCGGGTTCGAAGCCGCAGGAATCCGGACCATCGGCTTCGAGATGGACGCTGACGCCTGCCGGACCTACGCTAAGAATCTTCACGGCGAATGCCGCCAGGTTTTCCTGGAGCAGGGCATGGACCTAGCTCCAGCTGCCGACCTCGTCATAGGCGGTCCGCCTTGCCAGCCCTTCAGCGTCGGCGGACTTCAAGAGGGTTCGAAGGATAGCCGCGACGGCTTCCCGGTATTCCTCGATGCGGTGCGCAGATACCGCCCGAAGCTGGCCCTTTTCGAGAACGTGCGCGGAATGATGTACGCCAACAAATCCTACCTTGAACAGATCATCGCCCGCCTGGAAGGCCTGGGCTACATCGTCGAGGATAGACTCGTCCACGCCGTGCAATACGGCGTGCCACAACGGCGTGAGCGGCTCGTGGTCGTCGCGCACAAGGGCGGATGGGAGTTCCCCGCTCCCGAGAACTTCACGTTCACAGCCGGCGACGCCATCGGCGATCTGACCGCACCGATTCCAAACCCGAAATTCTTGACGGCCAGCATGGATGCCTACGTTGCCAGGTACGAAAAAGCTTCCAAATGTGTCAGCCCCCGAGATCTCCATCTGGACAAATCCAGCAGGACAGTGACCTGCCGGAATCTCAACGGTGCGACCGGCGACATGCTCAGGGTCAAGCTCGACGACGGACGCCGCCGCCGCCTGACGGTCCGGGAAGGAGCTCGCTTGCAGAGTTTCCCGGATTGGTTCGAGTTCGAAGGCGCGGAAGGGAGCCAGTACAACCAAGTCGGCAACGCCGTGCCGCCCTTGATGGCGCGAGCCCTCGGGCTCGCGGTCGTACGTTATCTCAAGCTCACCGATAACGAGCGTGCCGCACAGAAACGTCCTGGCCGCCAGTTGGCGCTACTGGAGCATGCCTAGAAAATCCGCAGCCGAGGTCCGAGTTGACGAAACGCTCCGCATCCTCGATGCAGTCGGCTTCCCGATTGCGCTCAGGACGGCCGCAATGCAACGGCGACTGGCCCGCATCCTGCTCGCTGTCTGCAATTGAGCACCGAAAGCTCCTTGGTCCGAAGCCTCGTTCTGGGAAGGCACGGGGTCCTGGTGTCCGCGCAGCCGCGATATCATCATCTTCGTCAACAAGCACTACGGCGAGAAGATCAGTAGCGGCTCCTACGACGATATCCGGCGAAAGAATCTCGATTTCCTCGTCATGTCCGGCCTGGTGCTCAGCAGTCCTGCTCGTCCAGATGCCGCCAACAACGACAGCACTAGAGGCTACGCGCTCAACCCTGCGGCAGCCGATCTCTTTCGCAAGTTCGGAACATCCGGCTGGAAGAAAGCCGTCGCGGCGTTCCGAGAGTCGTATCCTGGACTGGACGACAAGCTGCTACGGAAGCGCGATCAAAAGAAGATCGCGGTGACGTTACCCGCAGGCGTATCCATCGAGCTGCTTGAGAGCAGCCACAACGAGATTCAGAAGGCGATCATCGAAGAGTTCTTGCCGCGGTTCGTGCCCGGTGCTGAGGTGCTCTACATCGGTGACGCCTCGCAGAAGACCGTCTTCATGGAGAAGAACCGACTCCAAGAGCTGAACTTCTTCGAGCTGGCTCATGACCGCCTTCCCGATGTTGTCGCCTACGATCCGGCGCGCAAATGGATTTTTCTGATCGAAGCCGTGCACTCGTCGAACCCTGTCTCCCATCTTCGGCACCTCCAGCTGGAGGAGTTAACTGCCAAGTGTACGGCCGGCATCGTCTTCGTGAGCGCCTTCAAGAACCGCAAGACCTTCGCCAAGTGGATCGGCGAGATCAGTTGGGAGACAGAAGTCTGGCTGGCTGAATCTCCCGACCACATGATCCATTTCAACGGAGACAGATTTCTTGGACCGCATGCAAAGCGGGCCGTCTGACGTCGTGTGGCCGTTTTCGGACATTGACGCTGCTAACTGCTATTGCTAGCATGCCAATTAGCATCCGATTTCAAGGAGATCAGCATGACCGTCGCAACCGAAACCGCCAACCTTCGACTGGGCGACACCGCCCCCGACTTCACTTCCGACTCCACTCAGGGCAAGATCGAATTCCACAAGTGGCTCGGCGACAGCTGGGCCGTCTTCTTCTCTCACCCGAAGGACTTCACGCCCGTCTGTACGACCGAACTGGGCGAAGCCGCGAAGCGCTTCGGCGACTTCAAGAAACGCGGGGTGAAGGTGCTGGCGCTGTCCGTGGACTCCTCCGAGTCCCACAACAAGTGGAAGGGAGACATCGAAGAGACGCAGAAGTGCACGGTGGATTACCCCATCGTAGGCGACGTGTCTAAGCAGGTCGCCAACCTCTACGGCATGATCCACCCTAAGGCGCTCGACAGCTTCACTGTCCGCACGGTGTTCATCATCGACCCGAAGAAGAAGATCCGACTGACCATGACCTACCCCGCCTCGACGGGACGCAACTTCGATGAGATTCTGCGCGTGATCGACGCGCTGCAACTCGCCGACACCTACAAGGTCGCGACACCGGTGAACTGGAAGAACGGCGACGACGTGATCATCCCGCCCGCGATCCAGGACCCGGAGGAGCTCAAGAAAAACTACCCGAAGGGCTTCAAGACGATCAAGCCCTACCTGCGCGTCACCCCGCAGCCCGACAAGTAGTTCGCTCCGTCGAACTACTGCGGGCTTCCCCTCTCCCGGTCAGGACGGAATGCTATCCTGCCGGTATGCAGCGGCCCGCGATCATCTATGGGACGGCCTGGAAGCAGGAAGCGACCACGGAGCTCGTGGAGAAGGCCCTGGCCGCGGGCTATCGGGCCGTCGACACCGCCAACCAGAAGAAGCACTACAGCGAGGACCTCGCCGGAGCCGCGCTCCGCAAGAGCGGCCTGCCGCGCGCCGAACTTTTCCTGCAGAGCAAGTTCACCTTCCCGCGCGGACAGGACCACCGCATGCCCTATGACCCCGCGTCCGCTGTCGCCACACAGGTACGCTCGTCCTTTGCCGGCTCCTTGAAGAACCTCGGCGCCGACTACCTCGACGCTTTTCTCCTCCACGGACCGAGCGGAGCCGGCGTGCTCAGCAAGGCCGACTGGGAGGTCTGGGGAGAATTGGAAGCGCTGCACGGCGAAGGCGCGGCCAGAGCGATCGGCGTCAGCAACATCGGGCTCCGGCAGTTGCGCGAACTCACGGGCGCGAAAGTTCGGCCGATGTATGTGCAAAACCGATGCTATGCCGAGCAAGGCTGGGACCGGGATGTCCGGGAGTACTGCCTCGCCAACGGCATCGTTTACCAGGGGTTCTCTCTGTTGACCGCTAATCCCAAATTCGTCGGCCATTCAACGACCGCCGCGATCGCGCGGAAGTTGAGCGCCACGCCCGCGCAAGTCGTCTTCCGCTTCGCGGTCTCGCTTGGCATCCTTCCTCTGACCGGCACGACGGACCCGCGGCACATGAAGGAAGACCTCGAGGCCCTCGCGCTTGAACTCTCGGCGGACGAGCTGGACTCTCTGCGAGCGCTCTAAAAACCTCGGTGGGGCTCATGTACCGGCCGATCTTGGCCCGTTGAGCTGAAGCGATTTACTCGATCCGCGAGAGGTTGCGCACGGAAGCGCCGAAGCGCCCGAGGCCCGCTCCGAGTACATTGAGGATGACGCAGGCATTCCAGGCCGCGAGCTGCTCGGGCGGCATCGAGCGGAGGCGCCCGTAGGCGATCATCAGCGCGACCAGCGCGAACGATAGGAGAACATCAAGGGAGTTTCCGAGGTCGTGCCATTTCGAAAGCGAGCTGGACGGCGTGCGCCATGGGCGCATCGCGATCGCCAGGGAGCACGCGGGTATCGGACGCCGGCCCTTGATGAGCAGGCCGGCGAGATTGACGCCGTTGATGATTACATCCAAGGCCCCTAAGCCGATGAAGAAGGCCCCGAGAAAAAGAAGCGGCGAAGCCGCGGCGGAGGCCGTCAGCGAGAGCCCGGTCAGGATTTTAAAGCCGCAGAACGGCAGACCGACCGTGAGCACCTCGAACAACTCCATGCGCTTCAAGCGCGGCTCCTCTGGCATGAGCTGAGGCGCATTCAACATTGGATAAGTTTGCCATTTGAAGGGGGGCGCCGTATGTGGAAAAATACCTCATGGAACCCAACGACCCCGTCAAATTGGCCGAGCACCTCGAACGCCTGCTCGGGGACCTCGACCAGACCGCGGAGAGCCTGAAGTTTGAGATCCCCTACTATAAGCCTGATGACCTCCAGGGCCATTAATAACCTGGACGGATGTCAACTATGGGGGAAATATGGTTGCTTCGAAGGCGGCGGCAGAGCTATGCTTGCGGCATGGTTGAACTACTGAAGAAGAAGTGCGGTCCCTGCCACGGCGAGACCGAGAGCCTAAAGCTGGCGGAGGCGAAGAAGCTCTTGTCAAAAATTCGGGGCTGGAAGCTCGTGAAGGGCAAGGCCCTGAGGCGGGAGCTCGTGATGAAGGATTTTCTCGCAGCGGTTGAGTTCATTCGCGCTGTCGCGCAGGTGGCCGAGTCCGAAGGCCATCATCCCGATCTGCATCTCACCGGCTATCGCAATCTGGCGATCGAACTGTCGACGCACGCGATCGGCGGGCTGTCTATCAATGATTTTATAGTTGCGGCGAAAATCGACGCCTTGCCGCGCATCAGCGTCAGCCGCTCGACGGCCTCGGGTGTCGCTTGAACCTGCGCAGCAGGACTGACCTGTGAAGCCGGATATCGCGGTCACATTCACGGGGCTGAAGTTTCCCAACCCGTTCCTGCTTTCGTCGGCACCACCCACCGAGTCGGATACGAACATCATGCGGGCGTTCGATGCCGGGTGGGGCGGCGTCGTCACCAAGACTATCGGCCTGCACCCGGTGACCAACGTCGCGGGACCCAAGACGAAGTTCCTACGGTCCACGCTCGATGGGCGCCTCTCGATGCAGAAGCGCCCCGACACCTCGCTCCACTCATCGTGGAATTGGGAGCTTATCTCGGACAAGCCGCTGGACTGGTGGATCCCGAAGATCGCTGAGATCAAGAAGGCCTATCCTGATCGCATCCTCGTCGCCTCGATCATGGCGGGCTCAGGCAGTGACACCGAGCTCGCGCACTGGCAGACGCTGGCGAAGGCGTGTCAGGCTGAAGGTGCCGATGCTCTCGAACTGAATCTGTCGTGTCCGCACATGGACCGCAAGGACATGGGCTCGAACATCGGAAAGGACCAGGAGCAGGTGTCGATCGTCACGCAGGCTGTGAAGAAAGTGGCGAAAGTGCCGGTGTGGGCCAAGCTCACGCCCTCGACAACCGACATCGTCGAAGAAGCCAGCGCGGCGTTTCGTGGAGGGGCAAACGCGGTCGTATCGTCGAACACGTTCCCGTCGCTGCCGTTGATCGATCCCGAGACGCTGGATTTCGAGATGAACGTCGATGGCCTCGTTTCAAGCGGCGGGCTCGGCGGCCCCGCGATTCTCCCGCAGTCGCTCGCAAAGATCGCGCAGCTGACCAAGGCGTTCCCTGAGGGGGAGTTCTCGGGCATCGGGGGGATCAGCGAGTTCGCTCATGCGCTCAACTACATATTACTTGGCTGCGGCACCGTGCAGGTCTGCACGGCGGCGATGCTGGACCGTGCGATCGGCCCCAATATCATCAAGGGTCTGATCGAGGGCATGCGGCAGTTCATGGAGAAGCGCGGCTATCAGTCGATCGAGGACTTCCGCAGTATGCGGCGAGACAGCGTCGTGGTGCACTCGCGCATTCGCCGCCCTGACAGCAAGGAGTATCGCGGCGGTCGCGATATGGAAGGTTACGCGGTGTGAGTCGCGGGGTCGGGCCGTACGAGGCCGCATGCTGATTCCAGAACCCGCTCCTGCGTGCCAAACGCGCATCGGTATCATTGTAACAGGGGCGTCCGCGTCGCCTGAACTCTACCGGCTGTAGACGGGAGAGCTCAGGTCGAGAAAGATGTGCCGCAGGAGCAGCTTGAGGTGGCCTGCGGGTTTTTGACCACGAAGCCGGACTTCATCAGGGTATCCTCGTAGTCCACCTGGGAGCCGCCGATGAAGAAGTCGGCCTTGGGGTCCACGACGGCCTTCGCGCCGAACGCCTCATGCACAAGATCATCCTTGGCCACCACTTCGGCGACGACGAACTCATAGCTCATGCCCGAGCATCCGCCTGCGCCGACCTTCACGCGCAGGACCGGCTGCAGGCCTTTCTTGGAGGCTAGGGCCTGGATCTTCTTAGCGGCACGCTCGGTCAGAGTGATCATTTATTTCTCCTTAGAACTGCTTGGACTTGCCGCAACCGCACGAACCCTTCTCGAGTGGATTCTGAATCTTGAAGCCGGAGCTTGTCTCGTCCTCGGAATAGTCGATCGTCACATTTTCGACGAACTTCAGGCTGGCGGCATCCACGATGACATCGAAGCCGGCCTGGGGGAGGATCTTGTCGGCGGGTGTTTTGTCGTCGAAGCCGATTTTGTACTCGTAGCCGGCGCAGCCGGACTCGGCGACGCGAAGGCGCAGGGCCTTGCCCTGCGAGGACTCTTCGGTCTTGAGGTAAGCGGTTACTTTTTCGGCGGCTTTTTGTGTGAGGGTCAGCATGTCGGCTCCTTTTATCTTAATACTGTACTAATAAGTATTGTATATAGTATAGCTCGCAAAGGGCGGATGTCAAGAGGCGCAAGGAGTGAGATATGGGCATGTCGATGCAGGCGCAGTTGGCGGTGTTCAAGTATCTCGTGACCCAGAAGCTGAAAAGCGTTGAGAGGTATCCGCTCGTCATGATGCTGGAGCCTCTTTTCGCCTGTAACCTTGAGTGCGCGGGCTGCGGCAAGATCCAGTACCCGACCGATATCCTGCGCAAGCGCATGACCCCTCAGGAGTGCTTCGACTCTGTCGAGGAATGCGGAGCGCCCGTCGTCTCCATTGCCGGCGGCGAGCCGCTGATCCACCCCGAGATCGGCCAGATCGTCGACGGCATGATCGCGCGCAAGAAGCCCGTCTACCTCTGCACGAACGCGATCCTGCTTGAGAAGAACCTGCACAAGTTCAAGCCCTCCCCGTACCTGATCTTCTCCATCCATCTCGACGGCGTCGAGAAGACGCACGACCGCATGGTCTGCCAGCAGGGCGTCTACAAGACCGCGATCTCGGCCATCAAGCTCGCGAAGTCGAAAGGTTTCTGCGTGATGACGAACACGACGATCTTCAAGGGCGAGGACGCGGCCGAGTTCCGCCGCTTCTTCGATGACAACATGGCTCTGGGCCTGGACGGGATGATGATCTCACCCGGCTATGCCTACGAGAAGGCGCCTGAACAGCAGTTGTTCTTAAAGCAGGAGCAGACCAAGGCCTGGTTCAAGGAAGCGCTCAAGGACTGGCGCAAGAAGGGCTGGGCATTTAATCACTCTCCGTTCTACTTGGATTTTCTCGAGGGTAAGCGCGAGTACGACTGCACGCCGTGGGGCAATCCCCTGCGGAATGTGTTCGGCTGGCAGCGCCCGTGCTATCTGATGAACGAGGGCGGCTACGCGAAGACCTACCATGAGCTCCTCGATACGACGGATTGGTCGCGCTACGGCCATAAGTCCGGCAACCCGAAGTGCCTCAACTGCATGACGCACTGCGGCTTCGAGCCCACCTCGGTCTCTTCGGCGTTTTCGAGCGCGTCGAATTTCTTCGAGCTCGTCAGCGACTTCGCGTCGATCACGGCCCCCAAAAAGATCGCGGCCTCCTACGACCGCACCGGCACCTACGAGGAGCAGGTCGCGAAGGCCGAAGGCAAGTCTCTGACGGGGACGAAGAGCTGACATGGAGCTCCTCAAGAACATCGATTCTCCGTCCGACCTCAAGAAGCTCAAGCCGGAGCAGCTGCCGCAGGTCGCCTGCGAGATGCGAGGCTTCATCCTAGACACCGTCGCCAAGCTTGGCGGTCACCTCGGCTCAAGCCTCGGCTCCGCCGACATCACCGTAGCACTCCACTACGTCTTCGACACCCCCAAGGACAAGCTCGTCTGGGACACCGGCCATCAGACCTACGGCCACAAGGTGCTGACCGGTCGCGACAAGCTCCACACGATCCGCCAATTCGGGGGCTTAAACGGCTTCCTTTAAGCGCTCCGAGTCCGAGTACGACGCGTTCGGCTCGGGTCACGCCGCGACGGCGATCTCGGCCGCACTCGGCATGGCCGTCGCGCGCGACCTCAAGGGCGACAAGACCAAGGTCGTCGCCATCGTCTCCGACGGCTGCATGACCGGAGGCGAGTCCTATGAGGGCCTACAGAACGCGGGGCAGGTCCAGACCGACCTGATCGTTGTACTTAACGACAACCAGATGTTCATTTCCGACCGCGTCGGCGCGCTTGGCACGTTCCTATCCAAGCTGCTGACGTTGGGCGCGGTACGCGACGCGGAGCACTCGGTCAAGAAGTTCCTCGCGCGCTTTCAGTTCTGGGGCGCGTCGATCCTGCGGTTTGCCAAGCGTGCGAAGGTCCTGCTGTTTCCCGGCATGCTGTTCGAGGAGATGGGCTTCACCTACTTCGGCCCCGTGGACGGCCACGATGTCGTCCAGCTCTCAAAGGTTTTTGCGCACGTCAAGCAGCTCAAGGGCCCCATCCTCGTACATTGCGTCACGAAAAAGGGCAAGGGTTACGCGCCGACCGAAGTGGACCAGTACATATGGCATGGCCCCGGCAAGTTCGATGTCGCGACCGGCAAGTATTGGCGCACAAATAACTTCATGTTTTTGTCTTCGATGGTCTGATGGTGTAATTCCAATTCCATTGAGGCATGACGCTATGGTGGCGATGAATGTTCAAAGCAGCTCTATCCTCCTTTGACACTTTAATTTTCAGCGGATAATTTCCTTCCAGACGACAAGCTGTAACAGCAATCCCCGTCTTGGTCTTTGTTGTTCGGATGTGGTTGAGGACGGTTTCGTAGCTGTCCAAAGGACGGCCCCTCCAGTTCTTGGTGATCATGCTGAAGAGCCTGTGCTCGATGGGATTCCACTTGGAGGTTCCTGGCGGATAATGACAAATGGTGACGGTGAGCCCGAGTTGATCGCATAGTTTTTTCTGGATGTTGTATTTCCATCCCCACTGGCGGCAGTTATTGCTGCCGCCGCTGTCGGCGAGAATGAGCAGCTGGCGCGCGCCTGGATAGCGTCGGCTCTCATTAATTTGCGGCTAAACTGGCGGGGATGGGACCCGGCAAATGCGACGGAGCCAGCCGAGGCCGTTGTTCCAGCACTCGAAAATGATCAATATTTCCCACCATTTTCAATAACGTGGCCTCACGCCTGGGCTTGCATCGCCAACAGGGAGTGGGCGATGCGCGACCACCTTGCCTGCCCGCTGGGCGATCCCCAAATTCCGGTCGGATTCCCATCGTGTAGGCAGTTCGAATACCGCCGTCTTAGGGGACGACCGGATTTGAACTGCCGCCCTGTTGGGGCAGTGAGCGCCTGATGGGCGCGCGGGAGCCGCGGGTCGGGGGTGAATACGCAACGGCCTCGGGGCTCCCGGTTTGCGTCGTCGCCGTCAACGACGGCCAGGTCGAGCTGCAAAGCCTGGCCTCCGACAGCCGCCTCTATGTGTCGGCCAGCTATCCCCTCGGGCTGATGACGGGGCTGAACCTGGCTGTGGCGCGGCGGACGCACCCCAGATCAGGCGCGCGGCCCCGTTGCCGGTGCTCCTGTCCGGATGAACAGGCCCCTCGCCCCGCTCATCGACGCCATGCTTCTGGCCGGCGGGCATAGCATGCGCGGCATCGTCCGCGAGCTCAGGCGCAAGGCCAGTGCCGCTTGCCGCGGCAAGGACCTCAAGGCGAACGTCCGCGCCCGGCTCTATTGGTTCCGGCGCAAAGGCCTCTCCGTCCGTCAGGACGTCCAGGGACGCGTACAGGTTTGGTAAGCAAAGCAGCTGTGGTGGGGCCGTCTACAGTTTGGAGAGAAGCTTCTCGCCAACCATGCGCGCGGCCGCGGCGGCATCGTAGCGTATGGCCGGAGCCAATAGCGGCCGCAGGTCATCATTGAACTGTCGCAAGGCAACCTTGGCCTCAAGATTCATCTCGAACTCTCTTCGGCTCACCTTGTCGCCTCCTGCGTGCATGTACTTACGGAAGGCGTCCGCAATCCGCGCAGGATCTGCTCCCTTCATGCCGAGGCCTATCCATAAATCGAAAAGATCGCGCCCCTTTCGTCGTTGGTAGAGAGCGCGTAGCTTGGTGGCCAGAAGTTCGTCCAATGCGTAGGTGCGGACCTCAGCCTGTCCCTCATACCAGGGCGACTGGATGCTGAAGGGGTGGCAGACGGTATCGAATACCGCAAAGTGCTCGCGCGTATTGATCTCGATCTTAAGCCGCAGCGGGATCACTGGTGGAATCTCGGACTCCATGCGATAGCGCAGCGTCACATTCTCGGGGTTATTCTGCCGACGGGGTGTTCCCAAGATCGGATCGAGCCGTGAGCGGATGGCGTCCAAGATCGCGCCGATGGGCCCCGCGGTAACCTGCACGAGGTCAATGTCTTCAGAATATCGATGGGGCGATGTGACGAACAACTTGTGGAGGGCTGTCCCACCGCGCAAGAGCAGGGCTTTGGATAGGGTGGCGTCCTGGAATATCTCGACAAGACCGCGGCATAGAATCAGGTCCTGCTCGACTTGGGCGTCTTGAGGCCAGGGCGCGACGTTTCGCCAATGGGTGATCGCAGCTTGGGAAATCATGCTTCCGGTTCGAGACGGGTGTTGATCAAAAGATGCCACTTGCGGCTTTCAGAAGCCCCAGCGATCGGCAGCGACGGATCGAGAGGCCTTGGCGGGGCTTTCGCAACCCAAGCAACAAGGTCCTTGGATAGGTCCCGCCGGTTGAGCTTGTCAAGAAGGTAGCCCAGCCGTTGGGCCACGATGATCTCGTCGTGCCGTTTCACCGTATCCTTGAGTTTGATACTATTGAGTTTTTCGGCCAGCTCCGAGAGAACTGTAATGACGTTCTCGAGGCCTCCGGCGGCCTTGAAGTATCGGACGAGATCCCATGCTGTGGTTTCAGGGGTGGAGGCCTTCAAGATTCCGGTTGGCGTCTTTACTTCTTGTATCTGCGAACGGTTGAACGGTCCCTTATTGTGGAAGGAGATCAAGACGTTGCCGACCCGGACGGGACGGACGGCGCGCTTGGAAATCACGACCTGGAATTCCTGGGGGCGGTGGTGCGCCGCTCCATGCAGTTGCGCGGCGGATAGGATGCCTACGTAGTACGGCTGGGCCATGTCTTTCATGAGATCATGGATAAACCACTCTGGGGGCAGGATGCCGGCGGCCCGATGTTGCGGGTCCACGATCACGTAGAAACCGGACCTTGGCATGGCGAGCCGCCCAGTCTTCACCAAACGGTGCAGGGACATATAAGTGGCAGCCGAGGCCGTTCCAAGGCGGCGAGCCACCTCTTTGCGGGCAAAGGTGTACCGGCCCTGGCCTAGTAGCTCCTCAATGAACCGGTTGGCAGTAACGGGAGAACTGGATTTTATTTCGATTGCAGATTCTAACGAAAATCGTAAGAATCTGCAATCGATTTAATTCAACGGGAATGATGAGCCGCAGCAGGCTCACGGCTAGCCGGTCTTGGCGGGGACTAGCCGAGACGGAGCGTGAAGTGGAAGGGGCCTTACGCGGTCAGTTTCTTGATGATCTCGGGCACGTCGGCGGCGGCCACGCCCGAGAGCCATTCGTTTCCGGGGTAGATGAAGGCGTTGGGACCCTGCGCGCACAGATCGAGACAGCCGGAACGCGCGACGCGCACCTTGCCTTTGAGTCCTTTTTCTTTCACCGCATGCTTGAGGGACTCGCAGAGCTCGAGGCCGCCGCGGCCGGGGTTGCCGCAGGCGACGCGGCCATCGTCACGAGAGTTCGTGCACACGAAGACCGTTTTCTTGTATGGGACGGGTTTCGTGTCCACAAATAGATTATAGCGTGCGGGGAGCAATGTGCGCGACATCTCCTACCGCCTCGGCAAGCAATCTCTGCCATTTGACGGGGGGCAAACCAGCTCCGCGTCAACATCGGCCAGAAATTACGCTGCGCGATCAACAGCACCGGTGCGAGTTCGCGGATTAGACCGGACGCGTCTTCACGAGATCCAGGAATTCCCTTCGCGTTCGTGAATCCTTCTGAAAGACGCCGAGCATGCATGAGGTCGTTGTCGGCGAGTGCTGGCTCTCGGCGCCGCGCATCTCCATGCACAGATGGCGCGCTTCCAGGATCACGCCGACGCCGTTGGGCTTGAGTTTGTCCATGAGTGTCGAGGCGATCTGTAGAGTCAGGCGTTCTTGCACCTGCAAACGGCGGGAGAATATTTCGACGAGCTTCGGAATCTTGGACAGACCGATGATCTTTTTTCTGGGCAGATAGGCTACATGCGCGCGGCCGAAAAACGGCAGCATGTGGTGCTCGCACATGGAATAGAACGCGATGTCGCGCACGATCACCATCTCATCGTAGGACTCGCTGAACAAGGCCTTGTTGATCATCGCGTCGATATCGACGCCATAGCCGCTCGTGAGGTCGCGCAGTGATTTCGCCACGCGATGCGGCGTGGCTTTTAGGCCCTCGCGTGTCGGATCTTCTCCGAGGTCGGCGAGAATGTCTTTAAAGTGCGACTCAATGCGCACGAGGTTGATCTCTCCGCCTATTCTTTTCGAATGAGTGTTCTTGATCCGGCTCATGGTTGCCTGCCTAAACGATTGATACGATTATTTCCTGCGCGATGCTCAGTTGCATCGGTCGGTCACCACACGCGCCCAACCCATGGCCGCGCCGAGTTGAGTGGTCATCATGCCTACAGGTGCGATTTCAGCTTCTATTGGCATTTGAGACCCCCTTACGATCTCAATCCTTCCCTAACCGAGGAGTTCTCGGATGCCACTTCGCAGTCCTTGCAACTGCACAGCTTGCGCAGCATTTCGAAGGTATAGATGCCGGTGCCGTGCCCATCGCTGTAGGCGAAGCTCATGGCGTAGTTGCCGACAAGGCTGGCGCTGAGGGCGCCGAGCGTGTCCGGGATCTTATCAGGGTCGAGCAGGGATTTCCCCGTCCACTCGTCTTTGCACTGGGCGCAGGGACAACAGCGGCGCAGCACGGGGAAAAGATACTCGCTCTGGTGTCCGTCGTCCCAGACGATGCGCAGGCGCGCGTCTTCGACCTTCTCGACGGAGCGTGGGGTGAAATTCATCATGATTGGCATCCTTGGATTTTTATTATGTCAGGAACTGCACGACAGCATCGAACAGCCCGCCCGCCGGCGCGCCCAGTCGGGGCGTTTTGCCGCAAATTCTTCCTTGTCAATTTGCTCATCATAGGGATGGCGTAATAATTCCAATAAATCATTAACCATTGAGAAATCGTCCTGCTCGGCCTTATCAATCGCGACTTGAGCCAGATAGTTGCGCAGCACGTATTTCGGATTGACGGCGTTCATTCTCTTTCGGCGCAGGGCGTCAGGCGTCCCGTCATTTTGAACGCGCTTTATGTAGCTCCGCAGCCAGTTGCCGATGCGCGCCTTGTGTCCCGGGGTTAACTGCTCCGGCGCGTAGTAAGCATCTAATAGCGGACGCATAAGTATTTCGTCATCGGCACCCGCGACGGACCCGACACC
>CAZGVK010000117.1:0-2704 GCA_964529095.1 uncultured Elusimicrobia bacterium | reverse complement strand
GACTACGGGCGGGAGCGGACCGCGTCGGCGAGCGCCGCAGCCAAGGAGCGCGCTTGCTCCGCCATCAGGCGCAGGAGCTCGGCCCTCTCCCCAGGCGTCGCGTCCTTGAGCAGCGCCGCCGCGCCCTTGAGACTCGCACACTTCGAGTTCACATCGTGGACGAGCTGGCGCATGGCCTCGGCGTCCGTCACGCGGGCCCCCCGGTCCGGTTCCGCTTAAGCGAGCCCGACATCCAGTAGCTATTGCAACACTTGAAGCAAGCTGACGTCTTCGTTGGTGGCTATTGAATCATGTTTCCGTTGTCGTTGCCGTTCGCCGTTAGAGACTCGAAGAGATGTCGTTGGGCGGCACAGACATAGCCGTAGACGTTGCCGTGCCGTACGCCGCTTGATTTTTTAATGCCGTTGGCGACAAACCAACGCGAGAGGCGGCACGGCAACGGGCCGGGGACGCACGAGGCTGCCCGTGGCGGAGTTGCTGCCTGGGGTGTGGTGTGGGCCCCTTCTTTTAGGCTCATGACCGGAAAGTGTGGTTTGGCATTGAGTATGAACGGCGGAGTTTACGCGCCGCGGGCGCGTGGGTTCGAGAATCGCATACGGCGCGATTCTCGAACCTCCCCTCCATCAACGGCGAAGATTCGGAGTTCAGGACGGTCCCATCCAAGCCTAGGGATGATGAATTCCGACGTCGAGGAAACCCGAATCCTTACGATCGGTGCGGATGGGACCGTCCTGCACTCGGCCTTTGCCGTTCATTGAGAGGGGCTTCGAGGATTGCCGCCGTTGGCAATCCTCGAAGACACGCGCCCGAGGCGCGTAAATGCCTCCATCAGGGGTTTGCTATTCCGGAGTCGTGGCCGGAAAGGGCACGGCGTGTGCTGGGCGCATCGGAGGTGGATGCGTCCCGACGTAACATAACAACTCGCCACGTGGCGAGTTGTTATGTTACGTACAAGTTCCGCGCGGCACCCCACAGTATCCCGTCATGAGACTTCTTTTATGCCGCCCCGCTAATCACGGGGAACAACCAAGGAAGGCGACCATCTTCTCCCTCGGCGTCGACCAGCCAAGACACTTTCGGGGACGGTCGTTGACAAACGCGTCGATGCGCTTGATTTCCGCCCGGCCGATTCCAGCGAAGGATGACTTCTTGGGATAGATCCTGCGGATCAGACCGTTCGTGTTCTCGTTCGTGCCCCGCTCCCACGAATGGTAGGGATGGGCGAAAAACACGTCCATGACGGTGTCCCTCGCAATCTCTTCGTGCCGGGCGAACTCCTTGCCGTTGTCGAGCGTGACGCTCCGCCGGGCCCGTGGGGGCAGCGTCTTAAACAAGGCGCAGATCTTCAGCGTGACCTCTTCCGCCTCCTTGCTGTCCGTGCGCCCGACGAGCGTGAAGCGTGAGCTCCGTTCCACCAGTGTGGCCAAGTTCCCCGTGCCGTTGGCTCCGTTAATCAGGTCGCCTTCCCAGTGCCCGATGCTCTGGCGCGTCTCCACCTCGGCCGGACGGGTGTCGATCCTGCGCTGGTTTGGGATTTGTCCGCGCCCACGGCCATCCTGACGGGGACAGCGCCGTCGCCGCTTGCGCTTGGCACGGGGAAGATTCTTCCACAACGTCCCTCCTGCCTTGGCGTCGGCATAGATGTGCTTGTAGATTGTTTCCGCGCACACCCACGGCCGTCCCTCAAGTCTCGCTCGTCCACCAATGATCGCCGGCGTCCAACCTTCTTTGAGCCGCGCCTCGGCATCGGCCCGCACCGCAGCCGTGAATCGCCGGGGGCCTGATCGCTTGGCATGGGCCTGCGCATTTTCGTGCGCCTGTTTAGGCCGGTAGCCCTTCAGTCCCGTGTTGCGCTCGATCTCTCGGCTGATGCTTCCAGGATTGCGCGCCAAGCGCCGGGCAATCTCACTCTGCTGCTGACCTTCTCGCCTCCAGCGGTAGATGAGCGCACGTTCTTCCGCCGTCACGCGCTTGTAAGCCATGCCGTTCTCCTCGTGCTATTGCACACGAAGAGCGTAGCTTGCCGCGTGACCTTCTCAGATCACAGGTGTTGCACTAGCCGGTGGAACGCGGGGATGATTCCGGCTATTCAGTAGTTGAAGATAAAGGCGGCGGGTTGCTCGCCGGAAACAAAAGAGGATCAGTCGGTAATTTCGGAGATATCTGCTTTTATTCGAGGCGAGATATCAGCGATATTGCGAGACGAACAGGTCTTGCCGTTGAAAGGGTAATTCATAACCGGATGGAGCGAGATGGCGACCATGCCAAGATTATTAGCGCCTTCTGGGAGGTGGTTTTTCAGAAGGCCTAGCTAGGGGCAAGGTTCCGGCATAGAGGGGAGAGGTTGCCTCGCCCGCCCTACCTACGGCTTGAAGAAATAGAGTCCGTATTCCCCGTCGTCCCCTTGATACAAAAAGCCAGATTTGACGAAGCATCGAATGCTCGCGGCATTCTGCTTCTTGATTTTCGCCTTTAGACACACCCTCTGTTTATCCCAGAACGACCCTATCGCGGCGGACAGCAGTTGATGAGAGAGCCCCTTGCCGCGCATCTTCGGACTGAGGTTGATCGACACCTCGGCCAGCCCTGAGGCGGGGTCGACGTCGAACCGGCATACCCCGACCTTCTCGCCGTTCGCCAACTGCCCGATGTATAGATGTCGCGTCGGATCGGCGAGGGACGACCTATACCAACGGCAGTGGGT
>CAZGVK010000116.1:0-3407 GCA_964529095.1 uncultured Elusimicrobia bacterium | reverse complement strand
GGTTTGGAAAAGATGGATCCCCTCGCTGAAGGCCATAAGGAATTTCTTTGCCACATCACGTTTCGTCTGGAGATAGCTTTTTCTTACTGTCACGGACGCCAGCGGAAAAGAGCCGCTTAAATTCCGCAGGTCCCCCAGGACCCGCAGCCCCGCCATGCGGGCGCGCCTGACCTCAGCAGTCGTTACAATGGTTGCATCCAAATTCCCAGTGAGGAGCGCTTGCAGGCGCTGGCCAATTTCCCCTGCCCGCAGAACAAATACCTTGCTCTCGTCGATCCCCCACTCCTTTAACGCCATACTGACGGTCAACGAGTTCAAGCTCCCGATGGACTGCACCCCGATTTTCTTGCCGATCAAGTCTGAGGGGCGCGCAATCTCAGGGGTCGTGACGAAGCTATAGAGGAGCTTGTTCAGATACGTGGCAGCAATGACCGTATCGGCGCCAGCCAGCGCCCCCGCAATCGTGGTAAAGCTCTGCCCGACGCCGAACTGAACTTCCCCGGCAAGTTGCGCCGCTGTGCCTGCGGCGCCTCGGATAAAGACGACATCGACATCTAGGCCGTACTTTTTAAAAAGCCCCAAGTCGCTGGCGATGAATAAGGGGACCTGTGAACCGCTAATTCCCGGATAATAGGCCCTGGCCCGTTCCTGGGCACGAGCCGAAAGCGGAAAAGTGAGCAAACAGCCGAGCCAAAGAGCGCACGAAGCAACAAAGAGACAGGATTTCATGACGTGTTGAGACCTTAAGGACTGGAAACCCACATCGATCTTATCGCCGGAGTACTTATGGGTAGTTCCTTCCAGTTTTGGCCTCGGTCAAATGTCGCCCACACAGCTCCTAGCTGACCCGCGGTCTTTTCCCAGCTCTGCGAAGAGTCTACTTCCGCGCGCCCGCGCGAGACCTGCCCGAAGCCGGCAAATGCCGTCCGCCCATCTTCAAGATGGCCTGCCATCGCCCAAGGCATCGCTTCCATGCTCCCAGGCATTCCCCCTCCAACCGGCTCCCAGCTTTGAGCCCCATTTAAGCTGCGATAGATCGCCGAACGGGCCACTCCCGGTCGCTCCCAATAGGCCGGCGAGCCGTCGCCCGCAGCCACAAGCATGACCGTCGGCGCGCCAGCAAAGAAGACGATGTTGTAGCAGAATTGCTTGCTGAGGCCATTCTCGGCACGCTCCCATCCTCCATCCGGATCGCGGCTGCGGTAGAAGCCTCGCGCCGTCGAAGCGAAAAAAAGCGACGGATCGCCCGGAAAATCAGTGACGAAATGGATATCGAGGTAATCGATGCCATGACTTACATCCTGCCAATGTTTTCCGCCATCGACAGTCCGGACGATGCCACCGTGTTCCAAGGCCAAATAGATGACCTCGCGGTTTTTGGGATCAATAAAGATATGGCGCACATGCCCATGATGGGGCGGGCGGGGAAACCACCACTTCTCCTTTACGTTTTCCGGAAGCTGCAAGAGCGCATGGACTTCCTCCCAATGGTCTCCCTGGTCACGGCTCGTATAGAGATGAACCGGCTCCGTTCCAACGTAGACGGTCTTGCCGTCCTTTGGGTCAACGGCGACAGCTCGAACATCACCTGAAAAAACCCGCGCCCAATTCTTTCCGCCATCGATCGTCCGATATAACCCTTCATGGGCGATGCCGATGAATACGCGACCAGGCTCATCGAGAGATCCGGCAATCGCATCCACGACCTTGCCTTCGAAAATCTTTTGCCGTTCTTCCCAATGTTCCCTGTCTCCCTCGAACAGCCTTAGTCCATACTGGGTGCCTAGATATAATCGGGTCAGAGCCATAAAACCTCCGTCACGACCTCAAACCTTGAAGCTCGTATGAAATCCGCCTTTACAAAGGGATACTCTTTCATGAAGGCATCCAGCATGGGTTTGGCATCGTCGATAGCCTAGGAATCGCTGATCTAAGCCTCTTGCCTGGCGCTCTCCGGAAAATCCTTTTTAACAGCTCCTAGCAGAAATTTTACCTCCGCGTCTTGGGGCAAGAGCCACTTTTTAAGGGGCCGTCCCTCGGCCAAGGCGCGGAGTTCCCTTTCCCATATCTTGCGGAACAGAATGACGCCGACGTCGGAGCGGCCGAGATGTTCCTGGCTGCGGTCCGCGATGGTCCCTTGGCCCACTTGAGAGACGTAGTCCTGGGTGTGGACGAGGGCAATCTTGTCATGGAAGTGCTTGTCGAGATCCTGAAAACGCACCCGGCCTGAAAGCACGCCGTCTCCCAAGGCGGTGACGGACGCCGTTTCTTTCGCCAGCAGCCCGGCGCGGTTCTGCCGGAAGACGCGTGCGGCTTCGCCGGTCAGGGGTAGACGCCGGACACGAAACTCGAGCGAATGCTCATCGTCGAAGGGAACGTCCCATTGCATCCGGTCCTCCCAAGGCGATTCTGGCTCCGGCGAAGGATTCCGGAAAGCGTAGACATTGGGCATAAAGAACTGAAAAACATTGGTCCAGCCGGCTGGGAAGATGGCGTACCCTGTCGTGCCCCAGGGGCTCTCTTCTTTGGCGATGCGCGGCAGGCCGCTGCGGCGGTTGGCGGCAGAAGCAGAATAGGCGCCACTGTGAACGAAGGGGACATGGAGCGTGTCGCCATTGTTATCCATGCGCTGGAAGAAGTTGCAAGGCCACACCATCGTGGAGGGAACCTCAAGCACGCCTTCTTCTTCCATGTGCCGGTAGCGCGGGAACGGCGGCGGTTGACCCGCTCCGAAATAAGCGAAGACCAAACCCAGATATTCCTGAGTCGGGCAGCTCTGAATACGGATTTTTTGCGCGAAAGGTTTCTCCTCGGCCGGCTGCTCGATGCATTGGCCGGCTTCGTCGAACAGCCAACCGTGATACATGCAGCGGATGCAGTCCCCTTCGACCCAGCCGGCTGAAAGTTGCGCTCCCCGATGGGCGCAACGGAAGCCGGCCACGTGAGGCGCGCCGCTCTCGCCGCGATAGAGGGTGAAGCGCTCGCCCATGATCTGAATCGGTTTGGCCTCGCCGGCGCGGAGATCTTCGGCGCGATCGATGGGATGCCAGAACCTGCGCAGGTATTTTCCCGCGAGGCTTCCCGGCTGGGTTGAGATCAGGTCCGTGGTGCTTAGCTTCTTCTGGCTTCTCCGACTTTTTCTTTTGACCGATGCCATGCGTTCCTTCTCTCTTTCGCCGCAACGTTATTCATGCGCGCATTCTCAGCGGGGTTCCCAGTCGCTTAAGCTTGGCCTCGTAGCGGCGGCGGATCTCGGCGTCCTCATCTTCGTACTCGATCATCGTCCCGCCTTTTTTGACCGAGATATAAACCCCGTCGGTTTTCTTCTTGGCTGCCTGGTGAAGCCCGATCGGGAATAACCTGCTTCCGTATCTGAGCGCCAGCTGGCGCGCGGCCTCTTTTCCGAT
>CAZGVK010000115.1:0-8303 GCA_964529095.1 uncultured Elusimicrobia bacterium | reverse complement strand
AGATCCAAGATCGAGCGCTCCTTGCGCAGTTCGCGGTATTCCCCCATGTAACGTCCCGCTTGACGCATGAACCAGACGGGGGTTGCGGTGACGGACTGCGAACGACAGGCACGCAAAAAGCGCAGATTCTCACCAGCCATTGCCGCATGATACAAATTAGGCGGCGCGAAAATATTCAACGGCATTGGATAGGAGCAGCCGCCGGGTCTTAGACGCGGACAAGACGACGGTGCGCCTGTTCGTCGTGCGCCGCGACGGCCATATTTCTAAGAGGGCTCGCGGGCGAAAATATACAATACGGCATGGAAAACAAAGAAGCGGTCATTCTCATCGGCCATGGAGGCCTTGCCTCCGACACCCCGCGACCGATGGCGGCCGAGCTCAAGAGGCTCGAAGGCGAGCGTCAGGCCCGCCGCGAGACCAGGCCCGGCGTCCGCGAAGCCGAACTCGACAAGCTCGTGCGCGATTGGCCGCGCACGCCGGAGACCGATGCCTACAAGCACGGCGTCGAGGAAATCGCGGCGGCCCTGGCTCCGAAGCTCGAGGGACGCAAGCTCGTCGTTGCCTATAATGAGTTCTGCGCGCCGTCGGTTGAGGCTGCGATCGCGGGCTTGGTCCAGGAAGGCTGTCGGCGCATCATCCTGATCTCCACGATGTTTACTCGCGGTGGCATCCACGCCGAACACGAGATCCCCGCCCTGATGAGCAGGGCGCAAAATGAATATCCTGAAGTTGTCATCGAGTACGCCTGGCCCTTCGATGCCGACTTTATCGCTTCTTTTCTCGCCGCTCAGCTTGACCGCGCCCTGCTCTATAAAGGAAGATCGCCAGGACTGAGATGAGCAACGCCAGCACCGCCTGAAAGGTCACAAAGCAGGCTACTTTCAACACGGCAAAAGCGGGGGAGACAAAGCGCACGAGCCAGCCCGCCCCCTCGCCGAGAAAGGAGGCGCCAAATCCCAGGCAAATGACCCACTTCTTGGACCGATCCTCCCACGGCGCGAAGATTGCCAGGTGGGTGAGCAAAAGCATCATGACGCCCATCGTCGCGAGGTGCGCGTGGCTGACCTCGAGCAAGGAGGCGGCGCTGCGCGCCTGCGTGTACTCCTCCTCCGAGCCCAAGTAATAGGCCTTCACCGATTGAGGGGACAACGACATGCGCGAGAAGTACATCGCGATATTGCTCGCCCATAGGCCCGCCGCGAAGACGAGGGTCCAGGCCAAGGTCAGACGCATCAATGGATTATTCTGAAATCCGCCGCTCTGCATGTATTTCACCATTGAGAGTCTATCACTTCCCGGGTTCAGGGCTCGCGATGAAATAAGTGGTGCGATTCGGAGGCCCTCTTCATCATGCCCCTTTCTTATTGATGTTGCATTTCAATAAGAACGTGTGGTAGATTATCGTTGTTGAAACTAAATCTCAATAATATACGGCTCGCGCCTGTCGCTCTCGCGCTCTTCAGCGCCATGGGCGCGCTCGCCGCAGACCAACGGCACGCGCCGCGCGTGCGCTGGACGATGGGCACCTTGTGCGAGATCGACGCGCCCGGAGCGCCGGCCGGGGCCGTCAGCGCGGCGTTCGCGGAGATCGAGCGCTGGGACCGGATCCTCAGCCTCTATAAAGATGAGAGCGAGGCCTCGGCCCTCAATCGCGCCGCCGGAACCGGCCCGGTCGCGGTCTCCGCCGAACTATACGCCGCGGTCGAAACAGCCCTAAGTCTGGCGCGGGAGACCGGAGGCGCGTTTGACCCCACGCTCCGACGCGCCGGCTGGAGAACGCTGCGCCTCGACGACAAGGCCCGGACCATCATTTTGCCCGCCGGCACGAGCCTCGATTTCGGGGGGGTCGGCAAGGGGTGGGCGCTCGACCGGGCCGCCGCCGGGCTCAAGGCCGCGGGCGTAACGCGCGCCCGCTTCAACTTCGGCGGGCAGATCCTCGCCCTCGGCAAGTGGCCCGTGACGATCCCAGGCCGCGCAAAGCTCCTGCTCATCGAGGACGCCTCCGTGTCCGTTTCCGGCAACAGCGAGCGGCCCGGACACATCATCTCCCCCTTCAACGGCCGGCCCGTGCTCGGCCCCGGCGCTGTGGCCGTCGTGCTGTCCTCCGCCGCCGCCGCCGACGCCTGGTCCACCGCGCTTTTCGTCCTTGGAAAAGCCCCGTCGCAATTCCGTGGCCTTTCATTCTTCGACAACATCCCCAAAGGAGGCCGTTCATGAAGCCCAGCTTCGCCGCGCTGCTGTCTCTGTTCGTCGCGTTCGTCCCGACCGTCCCCGCCTTCGCTCAGGACGCCGCCAAGCTCGGCGAGCTCGAGCGGAAGGTCGACATCCTGACCCGTGAGATCGAGAAGCTCAAGCTTGGCGAGGCCGCCGATCCCCTCGCCGAAGGCTCCGCGCTCGGCCTCGGCCCCGCCGCGTCGAAGGTGTATCGCGCCCGTCCAAGCAAGGTCTCCATCGGCGGCTACGGCGAAATGACCTATCAGAACTTCTCCAAGCGCAAGCAGAACGCCGACCCGGCGGGGGTCAGAGACGAGGCCGACTTCCTGAGGGCGGTTCTCTACATCGGCTACAAGTTCAACGACCGGATCATCTTCAACTCCGAAACCGAGTTCGAGCACGCCTCAACCGGCAAGAGCCGGGGCGAGGTCTCCGTCGAGATGGCCTATGTCGACTTCCGACTGCGCGACGAGATCAGCATTCGCGCCGGCATGCTCCTGATGCCGATGGGCCTGATCAACGAATTGCACGAGCCCACGAGCTTCCACGGCGTGCGCCGTGCAAGCGTTGAGCAAAATATCATCCCCTCCACATGGCGCGAGAACGGCGCGGGAGTCTTCGGCGATATCGGGCCGGTGTCCTACCGGTCTTACCTCATACCGGGACTGCAGGCGGTTGGCAACGGCGCCGACCTCGTCACCGGCTTTTCCTCCTCGAGCGGCCTGCGCAACGGCCGCTCCTCCGGCGCCAAGAGCTTCGCCGAGAACCTGGCCTCCGTCACGCGCCTCGACTACAAGCCGATTCCGGGCGTGCTGGTCGGCGGCTCGTTCTATGTCGGCCAGGCCGACCAGGGCCTGATCGTCAACTCCGTGCCGGTCACTCTCTGGGAAGGCCATCTGAAGGCCGAGTACCGCGGCGCCGAGTTGCGCGCGCTGTACGCCGAGGGCCGGGTCGGAAATGCGGACAGCGTCAACGCCGGAAAAGGCGTTACCACCGCGATGACGACCTCCGTCGGCAGTAAGCTGTTCGGCGGCTACGTGGAGGGCGCTTACGACGTGCTTGCGCTCGTCGGCAACAACAAGGGACATTCGCTCTCGCCTTTCGTCCGCTACGAGCGCTATGATACACAGGCCGGCACGCCGTCTGCATTCGCGAAAAATCCGGCGAACAGCCGCGTGGAGTGCACGGCCGGGCTCACCTATAAGCCGATCCCGCAGGTGGCGGTCAAGGCCGACCACCAGTGGCTGCGCAACCAGGCCCGCACCGGGGTCAATCAGTGGAACCTCGGGCTCGCCTACATCTTTTGATCGCCCTCCTTTTCGCCGGCGCCGCCCTCGCTCTCGGGGCGGCGTCGGCTGAAGCGCGCGTCCTGCTCTCGCAAAAAGACGCCCTCGCGGTCGCTTTTCCCGGGGCGGCCGCGGAACGCCGGACGGCATTCCTGACCGACGTCCAGGCTAAGGCCGTCGAGGAAGCGGCCCGGGCCAAGCTCGAGTCGAAGGTCTGGACCTACTACGTCTCAGGTTCGACGACCGCCTACTTTGAGTCGCACCTCGTGCGCACGATGAACGAGACGCTCATGGTCGTCGTCGGCGCGGACGGCAAGGTCGCCTTCGTCGAGGTCCTCTCTTTCGCCGAGCCCGATGATTACATCGCCTCCAAACGCTGGCTCAGACAGCTGTCCGGCCGCGGGCTCGACGACGAGCTCGTCCTGCGGCGCGGACTGCGCAACATCGCGGGTGCCTCGCTGACGGCGGAAGCCGTCGCCCGGTCCGTGCGGCGCGTGTTGGCCGTCCACCGTGTTCTTAACGCCAAACCCCCGAAGCGATAGACCTTCGACCGCGCAGCACAGGCCGGGCCGCGGCGCCCAGCCTCCCTGGTCGCGAAAACGCGGTCTTTCCTCCAGAGCCCCATATTCGCTAATATAGCTCATGGCTATCGAACAGACTCTCATCCTCATCAAGCCGGACGGCGCGCACCGCAAACTGACCGGCCTCACCATCGACCGTCTTGACGCCACCGGCCTTGAGATGGTCGGCGCGAAAATGCTTTGCATCACCGAGAAGCTGGCGCGCGCGCACTATGCCGGGCTCTCAGACAAGCCGTTCTTTGAAAGTCTTATCAAGTACATCCGCGGAGAATTTCACGGCATCTCCGACCATCGCATCCTCGCCCTTGTGTACCGGGGTGCCAATGCGATCGCCGCCGTTCGCGCTGTCGCCGGCGCCACCAATCCCGAGCAGGCCGCTCCGGGGACGATCCGCGGCTCATTCGGCCGCATCACGACCGCTCAGCAGTTCGAAAATGTCATCCACGCTTCCTCTGACCCTGCGGACGCGGCGCGGGAAGTCGCCTTGTGGTTCAAGCCGGACGAACTTATTGCCGACCGTTTATGTTGAAGCGCTCCGCTCTTCTCGGTGCCGCGCTGGTTTTCGGGGCCGCAGCAGCGCCTGCTCCAAAAACAGCCGCTCCGGTTTTAAAAACGGCAAAACCCTCACTTCCAGGCGATCCTCTCGATCTAAAAACTCGCGACGGGTGGATTCTTAAGGCGATGCTTGCGCCGTCTATGCCCGGAAAGATGACCTTGATCCTGCTTCACGACACGGGCCGGCGCAAAGAAGACTGGAAGCTCTTGGCGTTGCCGCTGGCTCGCGCGGGCTACGGGGTGCTGGCCGTCGACCTTCGCGGACATGGCGCAAGCCTCACAAGCCCCTCCGGCGAGGAGCTGTCATGGAAGAAGTTTCGCGCAACGCGCCTCACCAACGACTACGCGAACATGTCGCGCGACGCCGAAGCCGCGGTCGCAGAGCTCATGAACCGAGGCGTGCCTGAAGACTCCATCGGTTTTGTCGGCGCGGAAGTCGGCGGCAGCATCGCTATTCGCTACGCGGCGGTGCACCCCAAGGTGCCGCTTGTTGTGATGCTCTCTCCAGGCATGGCCTGGCAGGAAGTGCTGACCGTCAATGCCCTGCGCGCGCTCAAGCGTCCGATCCCCACTCCCGTTCTGATGGTCTATGCCGCAGCCGACAAGCGTTCAGCGAAAGAGACCCCGCTTCTCCACGCGTTTGCGCGGGGTGCCGTCGGCGACCGCCACACGGCCTTGATCGCGGTCCCGAAGGAACGCGGCACGCGCATGTTTCAGTCCCAACGCTCTCTCGTCGGACAGATCATCGGCTGGATCGGCAATCCCATCGCGCCGGACGTTCCGAGCGTCTCCACCAACTCTCTCACCGGCGGGGCCACATCTGCGGCAATGGGTGATCGTTTTATTCGCGACAAAATACTCCTCGACGGCGCCGGCACGAAGACTCCGGCGCTTGCCCCCATTGACGACTCCGAGGACTAGGATGCCGTCGGCAGATTCTCGGCCGCATTATTGCGTGAGCTTCCGAGCAGCGGCAAAGCGTTGACTTTTCTCTCGGCGCGGGCCTATTCGTTGCTGCCCACGGAGCAGGCCAATCCGCGCACGCGGAACATCGATGCGAAATCCTCCTCTCAGATCGTCCGCCTCATCATCAATGAGGATCGCCTGGTCCCGGCCGCCGTCGCCCGCGTGGCGCGGCAACTGGCGCGGGGGGTCGACGCCCTTGCGCGAACCCTCTGTTCCGGGGGCTCAATTTTATTGCTGGGCGCCGGCACGAGCGGACGTTTAGCCGTGCTCGAGGCGGCCGAGTGCCCGCCCACCTTTAACACCACGCCGCGCCAGGTTCGAGCGGTCATCGCCGGCGGCAAGCACTCGGTGTTTCACGCCAAAGAGGGGGCTGAAGATGAAATTTCCTCCGGAAAGAAAGCCGTCGCCGCGGTGCGCCCTGTCGACACGGTCATTGGCGTGGCGGCAAGCGGCGTTACGCCGTTTGTCCGGGCGGCTCTGGCTGCGGCGAAAAAAAGAGGGGCCGTGACAATTTTAGTGACATCCAATGCGCGCCCCTGCGGCGGCCGCGCCGATATAGTCATCGCGCCTCGCGTCGGCCCCGAGGTGGTGACAGGCTCAACACGTCTGAAGGCGGGCACGGCCGCAAAACTCGTTTTGAACGCTCTGACCACCGGTGCTATGATCAAGATCGGCAAAGTGCATGACCACTGGATGGTGGACCTTAAACCCACCTCGCGCAAGCTGCGCCTGCGGGGCGAGCGCATCGTCGCCGATCTCGGCCATGTCACGCTTGTGCGCGCACATACGCTTTTTCTTGCATCCGGCGGCAGCGTCAAGACCGCCGTCATCATGGCGCGCAAGCGTCTGGCCGCCGGTCCGGCGCGAAAATTGCTCATGCGCTCAGGCGGAGCTTTGCGCCGCGCCCTTGAGGAAGGCCGATGAAAGGCCGCGTCCAGATCGAAACCATCTCCAGCATCGTTCTGGAGAACAATCCTCTCGGCGATCCGCGCAGGCGCGAGATGCCCGTCTACCTGCCTCCATCCTACGGGACCACCCGTGGACGCCGCTACCCGGCGCTCTACTATTTGCCCGGCTTCACCGGCACCGGCCGCAGCGCTCTCAACTCGAATGCCTGGAAGGAGAATATCGCCGAGCGCTTGGACCGCCTCATCGTTACGCGCAAGGCCCCCGAGGTGATTCTCGTCGTCGTGGACGGTTTTACCGCCTATGGCGGCTCGCAGTACTTGAATTCGACCGCCACCGGCCGCTATGAGGATTTCGTCGTCAATGAGGTCATCGGTTATATCGACGATAAGCACGCCACCGTGCGCCATCGCGAAAGTCGCGCCATCCTGGGAAAATCCTCCGGCGGTTTTGGCGCGCTGACCTTGGCGATGAGGCATCATGAGATCTTCGGCCACTGCGTGAGCCACTCCGGGGACATGGGCTTTGAGGCCTGCTATGGCCAAGACACGCTCAAGCTCGCCACAGCGCTTGGGCGCTATGGCGGCTCGCCCAAGCGCTTGGTCTCGGAGTTCCTTCAGTCGCGCCTTAAAACGAGCTTCGACCATGATGCGATCAACATTCTCGCGATGTCCGCCTGCTACTCCCCCAATGAAAAATCTCCGCTGGGTTTCGACCTGCCCTGCGACCCGCGCACCGGAGCGATCATCCCCGCGGTCTGGAAGCGCTGGCAGGCGCTCGATCCAATTCACGCCGCGGCTAAACATGCCCGCGCGCTGAGGCGGCTCAAGACTTTGTGGTTCGACGCGGGCACGCGCGATGAATACCATCTTCATCTCGGCGCGCGCCGCTTCTCGGATGCTCTTAAGGCGCTCAAGATACGCCACGTTTATGAAGAGCATGAGTTCGGCCATTTCGACATGTCCGAGCGCCTGGACAAATCTTTGTCCCTGCTCGCCATGCGCGCTGTCGCTTGATTTCAGAACCCCCGTTCAGCTCCCGAGGGCGTTGTAAAATTTACAGTGGCACAATCGCATAACATCTGTTATAGTAAGACGGCAGTCTAATAAAGGAGGCGCACGATGGAACCTAAACTTGCAATGCGGTGTGCTCTCAAGCGAACACGCTCGGGCTTCACTCTCATCGAGTTGTTGGTTGTCGTCCTCATCATCGGCATCTTGGCCTCGATCGCGGTTCCGGCATACTTTAAAGTCGTGGAAAAAGGACGCTTCGCTGAAGCCTTGTCCATCATCTCGTCTACCAAAGGAGCTCAGGAGCGCTTCCTTCTCAAGAACAACGTCTATTCCGCCAGCAATCTCACTCTAGATGTTGCCTACCCTCCTGCCGCTTCGATCAAACACTTCACGCCGGCGCAGCCTATTCCCGTTGCTGGCCCCCCACCCACATGGAGCGTGGTGTTTACACGAGGTGGACCCGGCAAGACCGCATGCCCCGGCGCACAATGCTATACCCTGACTTACACAGGTCCTGCCGGCACCTTTGCCTGCGGTGGAGCGGGCGTGGCTATGTGTCAGGACATGATTCCGTAAAGTCTGGAAGCTTCTACAACCATTTGTCTTCTTTAAAAAGACAGCCCCCTCAAGACCCGCCGTAGCCTGCGGGATTGTTCTTTTGCCAGCGCCAATGGTCGGCGCATATCTCATCGAGGCCGCGTGTCGCTTCCCAGCCGAGCTTCTTCTTCGCGAGCGAAACCTCCGCCCAGATCGCGGGAGCATCGCCTGAGCGTCGCGGC
>CAZGVK010000114.1:0-6941 GCA_964529095.1 uncultured Elusimicrobia bacterium | reverse complement strand
TTGCGAGAAGGCCCCTATGATCTAGACCTGGTATTCGCTCCTGATGGAATTGAGAGCTTCACTCAAGCGGCCGTTCGTTCTATAAACGTGGAAGGCCTGCAGGTCTGTCATATAGACGATATCATCCGCAGCAAGGAGGCGGCGGGACGAGTCAAGGATAAGGAATCTCTTCCCCGCCTAAAGGCCTTTCGGGATTGGTGGCTTCAACAGAAGCGCTGATCCTCTCCGGCCGCGCGCTCATTAAGAAGTGGCCGATGACCTTGATCGATTAACCGCCCGAGATGAGCGCAAAACTCGTCGGCCTGCTCCCGGACGGGCTGCTGGCCAAGTCCACGATCTCGATAGTGGAGAAACTCCGTCGCGAGAGCATCCGGCTGAGCCAAATGCAGGATATCGCGGGGTGCAGGGTAGTCGTAGCGAATGTTGTGGAACAGGAGCAATTCGTCGCGTCTTTGAAAACAGACTGGCTTGAAGCGTCCGTAATAGACCGTCGCGACAATCCCAGCTATGGTTACCGAGCGATCCACATGATCATCGAGATATCTGGGAAGCCAATCGAGATACAGGTTCGGACTTCCTTGCAACACCTGTGGGCGGAAGTTTCTGAGAAATACTCCGACGTCATCGATCCAACGATCAAGTATGGTGGCGGCTGCGAGAAGCTGCGAAGCTTCTTCACAAAAACTTCCGCATCGGTGGCCTCTTACGATGAGTTCGAGAAGAAACATTCCATAGCGGCGGCGTTCAAGGATGTGGCAGATGCGGATCACGAGAAGTTCAAGAATGCCGTTGCGGAACTGTCTGAGAACCACGGACCTGATCACAGTGTGCAAGAACTGCGAGAAAAGCTGGAAGAGTCGACACGCAAGATGGAATGCCGCGAACAGGAGGATCAAGAAATGCGAAAAGAGTTGGCACGCCTGTGGGGCGTGAACGCTGGCCTTTTGAAGGCGGAACTCTCTTGGCTCGATAAACTAAAGGGGGCAAAGAAATGATTTTCCTAATCGAATACAACCGGAGTGAAGGCAGCATCGTCACCCTTCGAGACTTCGACGACTCGCAACGGCAGGAGGCCGAGGACTCGCGGCTCGGGATCGAGTTGGATCTCAACCGCAAAGGGATAGACCACGAAGTGGTCCTGCTGGATGCGGCCAGCGAAGATGGGTTACGACGGACGCACCGGCGCTACTTCGAAGATCTTCGCCAGATTCTGGAGGACAAAAGGGGACCGAGGGTCGGTTCCTGATAACAATCATCGCCTACTCAACGGTGGCGGTGACATGGGGCGCAACCCCAACTTCGGTGCCGACAGCAAGGTCTTCTCCGAGCGCAAGAACCGCTACGACAACACGAAGAAGGGTCGCGGCGGCAAGGGCGATCACGACAAGAAGGGCGGTGCCGGCGGCAAGAATGGCGCGTTCCACGAGGACGACGACGCCGGCTAGTGACGCTTAATAACTCGGGTCTGGACGGCTGTGGTCCGCGCGCCAAGGCGGTCGAGATCGCCCGTGAACTTGTCCCCGCGCCTGGGCGGCGCAGGGCCTGCCGGCATCGGCGCTCGAGGAGTCCGACAGAGTGCTCGCGGGCGCGGCCGTGGAGCTCGAAGCCGCGGCAACCCGTGTTTGCTTGACGAGATCCGCCGTGCGACCGGGGCCGACGCGGTCGTTTTCCTCATCTGCATCGGCTGCAACCTCTGCGCCAAAGACAGCCCGTGGGAGACCATGAGGAGCGCTCAGCTTATGCATTTCAGTGGAAAACATAAATCATAGGTGGATGTTTGCGTACAGCCCTATTGCATCTCACGATAACGGCGTGATGCAATATCTGCAATGTCGGGAGGATTATTGAAAGCGCCAATTCGGTTTTACCGATCTGTAAAATTTAGTTAAAATACCCGTCATGCAACCAGAAGACATCGTCAGCACTCAAGAAGCCTGTCGCTTGCTGGATATTAGCCGGCCGACCCTCTATGTCTGGATTGAACAAAGAAAGGTAAAGCCGTGGGGGCAGCTCGGAGGCCATGAGGCCTGGTTCTTTCTTCGCAAAGAAGTCTTGAAGGTGAAAGAGCAGGGCAGGAAATATGAAAGGAGCCGAGTCCTGGCTTAGCCGATGAAGACGACGCCTTACCATTCCAAGTACTGGGCTCAGGTCCTATCGCTCAAAGGAGCGGCGGGCAGCATAGACTCGATTTCTCGCTCTATCGCCGGAGCGCGAGTCGACCTGAACCCGCATCAGGTCGAAGCCTCGCTATTTGCTCTTCGCTCCCCGCTGAGCAAAGGCGTCATCCTCGCCGATGAAGTCGGCCTGGGCAAGACCATCGAGGCGGGAATCGTCATCGCTCAGAAGTGGGCGGAGCGCCGGCGGCGTATACTTCTCATTGTTCCGGCTACCCTGCGCAAGCAATGGCAGCAGGAGCTTGGATCAAAATTCTACCTGCTCGCGGCCGTCTTGGACTCGAAGGCCTATCGAGAGGAAGATGCGGAAGGCGGCCGCAACCCCTTCGATGAGACGGATCGCATCCTCATCTGTTCCTATCACTTCGCCGCGAACAAAGCGCAGGACTTGGCCCGGGTTCCCTGGGATTTGGTCGTCCTAGACGAGGCCCACCGTCTTCGCAACGTATTTCAGAAATCCAGCAAGATCGCGCGCCGCATCGTCGACGCTATCGGCTCGTCGCCCAAGATTCTCTTGACCGCCACTCCGCTCCAGAATTCGTTGATGGAGCTTTACGGCCTGGCGAGCGTCATCGACAGTCATCTATTTGGCGACGAAGTCTCCTTCCGGGATCAATTCGTCCGCGCCACCGACGAGCAGGCCCGGAACTCTCAACTGCGTGACAGGCTTAAGTCCATCTGCTCCCGAACGCTGCGCAAGCAGGTGGTCGAATATATTTCCTTCACCAAGCGCATTCCGCTGACGCAGGGGTTCTTGCCCAGCGATGACGAGCAACAGCTGTATGAGAATATCTCAACCTACCTTCAGCGCGATGAGCTGATCGCCTTGCCGGCCAGCCAGCGGACGCTGATCACGCTTGTCCTGCGAAAACTGCTGGCCTCATCCACTTTCGCCATTGCGGGAACCTTGGAGCGCCTGGTTAGCCGGTTGGAAACCCTGTCTTCCTTTCAACAAGAGCTTCTGGATGACGAGGATTTGGAAGGGGTGGACGCCCTCGAAGATGAGCTCGAAGACCAGGAGGAGTTGGCCGACGACGAAGAGGCCCCCTTGCCTCCGTTGCCCGTCGACCCCGTAAAACTCAAGGCCGAGCTCGATGAGCTGAGAAATTTCGCCAAGCTCGCCCGGGGCATCACGGTCAACGCCAAGGGCGAGGCTCTGATCCCGGCCCTAAAGACCGCCCTCGAACGCGCCGAGCAGCTTGGAGCCCAGCGCAAGGCCGTGATCTTCACCGAATCGCGCCGGACCCAACAATATCTCTTCGACCTGCTCTCCGCGCGCGGCTACCGCGACCAGCTCGTGATGATGAACGGCTCCAACAGCGACCCGCATTCTCGGGCTATTTACGACCAATGGCTGGAGCGGCACAAGGGAGACGAGGCGGACAGCGGCTCCAGAACGGTGGATATTAAAGCGGCTATCGTGGAACACTTCCGCGACCACGCCGCCATCCTCATCGCCACCGAGGCCGCCGCGGAGGGCGTCAACCTCCAGTTCGCCTCGTTGGTGGTCAACTATGACCTGCCTTGGAACCCACAGCGCATCGAGCAACGCATCGGCCGCTGTCATCGTTACGGCCAGAAGCATGACGTGGTAGTCCTCAATTTCCTCAATGAGCGCAACGAAGCTGACCAGTTGGTTTTCAGCATTCTGAGCGATAAATTCCACCTCTTCGACGGCCTCTTCGGCTCAAGCGACGAAGTGCTGGGAGCCCTGGAGTCGGGTGTGGACATCGAGCGCCGCATCGCCCAGGTGTACCAGACCTGTCGCAACGCCGAGCAAATCAAGGCCGCTTTCGACCGCCTTCAGGCCGATCTCGATGAGCAAATCCAGTCCCGCTTGGGCCAGACTCGGCAATCCCTTCTGGAAAACTTCGATGAGGACGTGAACTCCCGACTTCGGGTCCACCGCGATAAAACTCTGGAGAGCCTGGGCGAGCGGGAACGCTGGCTTCTGGATCTGACTCGAAGCGAGCTCAACGGAGACGCGGCCTTCGAGGCGGACCGCCCCCGATTCCGCTACTCCGGAGCGCAGGCTCATACGGGGTGGTATCACTTAGATTGGAAGGAAGCGGAGAAGAACGGCGACACTTTTTATCGGCAGGACCATCCTTTGGCCGCGCAACTGATCCAGCAGGCAATGGATCGGGAGCTTCCCATTTCCTCGTTGCGCATGGACTACGCCGGCCACGGGCAGGTGATCAGCATCCTCAAGCCCTTTGTGGGACACGGGGGCTGGATCGAAATTTCAAAATTGGCCGTCCAATCGCTGGACGCCGAGGAGTTTTTGATCTTCGCCGCCCGGACGGATGACGGGCGGCCGCTGGATGATGAGACCTGCCGCAAGCTGATGCGGCTTCCGGCTTCCACGGAAGGCTCCGTCTCAGACCCTTTCCCGAACCTGTCCGTCCTGCGCGAGGCCGAAATGGGCGTCCGGATCAAGCATGTAGAGGAGCGCAACGGGCGTTTCTTCGACGAAGAGGTTCTCAAGCTCGACCGCTGGTCCGAGGACCTTAAGCTGGGGCTGGAGCGCGAGATCAAGGAATTGGACCGGCAGATTCGGGAGGCGCGCAAGACTGCGGCGGTGGCCGCGGCGCTTAAGGACAAGCTCGAGGCCCAGAAGATGCTCAAGACCCTGGAGGCCGACCGCAACCGGAAGCGCAAGGAGCTGTTCGAGGCGCAGGATGGCATCGATCGGCAGCGCGACGAGTTGATCAAGCGCATCGAGGGCCAGCTACAGCAGAAGCACACGGTCGAGACGGTGCTGCAGTTCCGTTGGAGACTGGTATGAGGTTGCATCTTAAATTGGGAGACGCATAATGAAAATAGAATCTATTAAACTGAAAAATTTCCGGGCTTTCAGAGACGCAGAAATGCGGGATATCCCTGGAATGTGCGTTACGGTCGGGGCAAACGGGAGCGGTAAATCCACCCTGTTTAGCGTTTTTGGATTTCTCAAGGATGCGTTGATGGATAACGTACATGTGGCGCTCACGAAGCTCGGAGGCAGCCGCGGGTTCCAGGAAGTGCGCAGCCGAAATTCCGATGGGCCCATCGAGATCGAGCTGCAGTTCCGGGAATCGCCGTCATCCCCGCTGGTCACCTATTTCCTTGCCATTTCAGAAAAAAATGGACGGCCCATCATTGAGTGTGAAATTCTAAAGTACAGACGCGGCAGCAAGGGGCAGCCCTGGCAATTTCTAAATTTTACAAACGGCGAGGGATATGCCGTCACCAACGAGCCCGACGCAGTCACGGATCGGACATTGTTGCAACGCGAGAAGCAAAAGCTTAAATCGCCCGATATCCTTGCCGTCAAAGGGTTGGCCCAGTTTGAGAAGTTCCCCGCGACAAAGGCGCTAGGCGACCTCATCGAGAACTGGCATATTTCAGATTTTCATATTCAACGCGCAAGACCTGATCACGAAGCCGGTTTCGCGGAACATCTATCTAAAGAAGGGGAAAACCTCTCCCTAGTAACGGAGTATCTGTACAATCATCATCGCAATACTTTTGATCGTATAATCGAAAAAATGAAACGGCGCGTTCCTGGCATTGTGAAAATTGAAGCCAAGACCACGGAAGAGGGTCGCGTGCTTCTTCGATTCCAGGATGGCGCTTTCGAGGACCCGTTCCTCGCTCGGAATGTTTCCGACGGCACCATCAAAATGTTCGCCTATCTCGTTCTCCTCTGCGACCCGAAGCCGCATCCGCTGCTTTGCGTTGAGGAGCCGGAGAACCAGCTTTATCCGAGGCTTCTTGCCGAGTTGGCTGAAGAATTCCGCGATTACGCTCTGCGGGGAGGGCAAGTATTCATCTCAACTCATTCGCCCGATTTTCTGAATGCCACCCAGCTTGACGAAGTGTTCTGGCTCGTGAAAGAAAAGGGTTATACGACTATCCACCGAGCCCGCGACAATGCTCAGGTCAAAGCGTACATGGAGCAGGGTGACCAGATGGGCTATTTATGGAAACAAGGTTTCCTTGAAGGAGCGCATCCGTGATGAGTGAGCTTGTGTTTTTATTGGAGGAACCCTCAGCCCAAGCGCTTTTGGAGCACCTCATCCCAAAAATATTCGCTCATGCGCCATCCTGCCGCTTTGTTGTATTTGAAGGTAAGCAGGACCTCGAAAAAAACATGGCGGGGAGGATGAGGGGCTACCGTGTTCCAGGCGCGCGGTTTGTCGTACTTCGCGATCAAGATGCTGCGGATTGCCGCGCGGTCAAGGATACGCTCCGAAGTAAATGCGCCGAGGGATCACATCCTGACACCCTGATTCGTATTGCTTGCCGGGAACTTGAAAGCTGGTATCTGGCCGACTTAAATGCCGTGGAGCGGGGACTTCGGGTGAATAATTTGGCAGGTCGCCAGCAGGAGAGGCGTTTTCGCAACCCCGACAGTGTCGCCTCGCCGGCAAGAGAGTTGTCTCGAATCGCCCCGTCCTACCAGAAGATCGGCGGATCGCGGTCGATCGGGCCGCATTTGGATATCCACAACACGCGCTCAAGGAGTTTTCAGCATTTCGTGAACGGCATCCGCAGATTGGCGGCGGCTGCGCCGGTGAAGAGACGATGAATATCCCCCTGGGAATGGGGGCGTAAAATGAAGGACAAGTCCATTGTCAAAGAGGTCATCAAGTGCTTCCGCAGCTTTCCCTCGGCAACGCTGACATTTGATAATCCGCTTTTCGTCGTAGGATTCAACGGCTCGGGGAAAAGCAATCTCGCCGATGTTTTTAGTTTTGTGTCTGAAGCGATGGCATCTCCTCT
>CAZGVK010000113.1:0-10859 GCA_964529095.1 uncultured Elusimicrobia bacterium | reverse complement strand
GCTTTGTGTAGAACGCGGGTCCGGCGCTTAAACCAGTAAATCTCGCGGTGGATCGTCGGTCCTTTCCGCGCGATAATTCGTCCCTTTCGGACATCCTCATTCGCGACGAGATCGGGCAGTACCCCAATGCATAGACCGCTGAGCACGAATCGCCGGTGGGTTTCCATGAATTCGGCCTCGTACTGGATCGTGCGCGGATATTCTTTATCTGGATAGCCGTCGGCGCTGGCGGCCGCCGTGGCGGGACGAAACGGGCGCGGGGCGACGAAGGCATCTCCCGTGAAGCTTTTCGCGGCATAAATGTGCGAACTCAGGCGGCCGAGTGAATGCGACTCGATGGCCGGATCGTCGATATTGGTGTAGTGGAAGCCGAAGTCGATTTGATCCTTCTTGAGCGCCTCACAGAGCGCTAGAGTCTCAAGCTCGAAGAGGCCGAAACGTGTCGCGCCGAATCGAGCCTTGAACTCACCGAGCGGTTTGGGAAGAAGATAGTTCGTGATCATCTCGCGGCTGGCGATGCGCAGCAAGGCGGGGGCCTGCGCCGTGCCGTCGAGCTCAAGCCGCGCCCGCTCAACCTCGTCGAAGATCTTTTCTGCGCGCGCCTTCAAGGACTGCCCGAACATGGTGAGTTCCACATGCCGCTTCGTGCGCGTGAAGAGTTTTCTTTTCACGGAGCTTTCAAGCAGAGCGATACTGCGGCTGACTGCCGGCGGCGAGATTCCGAGATTTTCGGCTGCGCGGGTGAAGTTTAACTCGCGGGCGACCTCGAGAAAATATTGCAACTGGTAGAGGTTCATGCCCCATTATAACTTATACGCAATAGAAGCTTGTATATTATTAACTTAATTGTACATATATGCCGGCATTCCGCCTTTCGGTTTCCTGCGTGTTGTCGTGGCACACAAGGTGGCAAATTTAATTATGTTGTCGGACGAACTAGAAGCATTAACTTGATACCTTGATTTATTGCCGACTACTAAGGAGCAGGTGTACACGTGCACACCTACGAGAGGACACGGTGTGAGGTGCTCCAGCAATCGTCCATAAAATTAGTTTTGCCTTTGATGTTGCGGTGAGAACGACCGATGCGTGTCGTTCACCTTGAGAGCATCGGCAGGCGGGTTTGGCTTGAGCACTTGCGGCCTCAGTGTGTAGACCATACTCCTAAAGGAGAGATAATCCGACACGAGAAATGAATGGTTCTGCACCCCTGTTGCATCGGGAAGATTAGCGGAAAGGCGTGGTTAGGCGGCGTAAATAAATAAAGGTGGCAAATTGAATTATGTCATCGGCCGAACTAAAAACATTAACTTGATACCTTTATTTATTTACGCCGACTTAGGCATATTGATCAGTAAAAAGAGGCCTATTGACAATATGTCATTTTTGACATAAACTCATCTTGGATGAGTTTGCTGGATAAGCCTCTAATTTGGCTGCATGGCGAGATTAAGACGCCGCCGTTCTCAAGGGAGGCGCGGCTGGAGACCGGCTTTCTGCTTCGACGCTTGCAGAAAGGAGAAAAACTCGGTATGCCCCAATCAAGGCTGATGCCCTCGATTGGCATACATTGTCATGAACTTCGGATCACGGACGCACAAGTGCAATGGCGCATCATATACAGGTTGGACCAGGATGCAATCATTATCGTGGCGTCTTCAAAAAGAAGACACAGCGGACACCAAAGGACGAAATTAATATTGCCCAGGCACGGCTCAGGAGATACGACGATGCGTAAAGCCAAACGAGAGAGATTGGAAGCCAATGGCTGGAAGATCGGCAGCACCAATGAATTCCTGGCGTTGTCCGATCAAGAAGCTGAATATATCGAACTAAAGCTGAAATTGGCTGAAAGCCTTCGTGAAAAGAGGCGCCAACGCCGACTGGGGCAAACCGATATGGCGAAGCTGGTTCACTCAAGTCAAAGTCGCGTTGCAAAGATGGAGGCCGCTGATAGTTCGGTTTCAATTGACTTAATCATCCGCTCCCTCCTTGCGCTCGGAACTTCCAATCCGGAACTTGGAAAAATCATTGCACGCTCTCACACAGCAACGACATCTCGCTGAATGGGTGATGCTGGGTGGCGCAGAACTAAACGCTTGTGCCGACACGCGCTTTCTTTAAAGAGTTCCCGTAGCGCGCGCGGCACAGCGTGGCGTTCGGCGGGGGCCCTTGATTAACCGCGGCAGGGGGTTATACTGATGTCCGGTGTTAATTCCATGATCGAACAAAACGACGACGTGCCGCCCTTGGACCCTGCGAAGGTCGCTGTTTTCATGCTCCTGCTCGGTCTCATCGCCTTCGCCGGCTGGCGACTTTGGAGAACCCAATCGGCCGTCACTGCGGCCGCTTCTGTCGCGAAGGATTATAAAAAGCTGTTTCCCGCGCACGTTAAGGAAACACCGCCGAATTCTGTTCGCAGGACGACGGCGCCTGGCTCGAGCATCGGCATGCTCAGAATCGACGACGACATGCGCGCACCCGTGCCCGTTTTGGCGACCGCGCCTGCGGTGCCGGCCGCTCCGGCCAAGGCCGTGCCCGCTCAGCTCGTCCAGCCCGCGCGGAAGGCATTCAATCAGCCGCGACTGAACTCCAGCGCATTTTCTCGCCTCAACGGGGGCGCCGGCATCAGCTATTCGGGCCGGGCGACCAGCGGAAGCGGGACCCCTCCCGTGACCAATAGCGCAACGCCTGCTCTACCCGATATCCCCGGGATGCCCGTGCTGCCTGATATCCCGGGGTTGCCTGTCGCGACCGATCGCAAGTAGCTTATTTATTGGTCGGCTCCAGCGCGGTTTGCTCTGTGTTCAAGAGGGACTTTAATTTACCGGACAGCTTAAGGATCGTGTCCTTGTATTCTGTGGAATGATTGTATTTCAAGATGGCACCTGCGACATCTTTATTGTAGCCATGAGCCTTCAAGAAATAGGCTGTCGAGTAGGCGCCTGTGCCGCAGTTGAACGGGTCGCGCTTGCCGCCATCGGGCGCTCGGGAGTAGGCGGCCCAGCTTGAAGTCAGGAATTGAGAACAGCCGATGGCCCCCGCATAAGAGCCGCGGACCTGGTCGGGCGGGCGGCCGCCGAGGTTTCCTTCGACGGCAAGGCGGGCGAGCGCTATGATGTCCCGTTGGCTCTGGCGCGCGGCTTTTGTGAAACGTCCGTCAGGGTCAACTTCCGCGCTCCTTTTTTTGAGTGTCGGAGCGAGCAGGAACTTGCCCATGTTGCTTCCCGAGTCCGTCTCAGTCTTGAGTATGCTGAGGATGATTTCAGGTGCCACGCCGAAATCCTCAAGCGCTTTGTCGAAAATAGGGCGATGCTTCCTGTACATGTCGAGGGGCCTGCGTAAAGAAGGCTCGCGCAGAGGCGGCGGGTTGCTCGTCAAAAGCTTGATTTCCATCTGGGTCGCGGGGGTGTGGGGAGGCACGGAGAGTATGGCTTCAATGACGGCGGCATACGCGCCAGGCGGGCTGTTCAAAGGAGGCGGGCCGGAAGCGCGCGCGATGCTGGTTTCGAGGTCCATCTCCTCGGGATCAACATCATTGTTTTTCAGCGCGTTTTCGGCGGCTTTTGCGGCCGCCTCCGGCGTGAGAGGCTGGCCTGAGCTTTCGATGTCGGCGAAGGCTTTACGGATCTCGCCGTTCACCTTATTGTCGAGCGCGAACTGGCGCATGAGCGTGGCTTTAAGGCTTGACTGATCGCGCATCTCCGCGACGTCGCTGTGCGCTTTGAGATCATTCGCTTTTGCCGCGATGGTCGCGACTGCGGTCAGCTGGCTATCGTTGAGTTCGGGCAAATTGCCGTCTTCACGGTCAGCGATCTTCGGAGTAGAATGGGCGCGTTTTTTCACGGCAAGGCCCGTCGCTCCTTGATCCGCCAGCATCGCTTCATCCGAGCCTCCGACTGAGGGGAACGCTCCGTAGGTTTCGATCTTGCTCCTAGCTTCCTCCGACGGGCGCACGGCGGCGGAAGCTGCAGCCGAGTTCTTGACCATGGGTGTTGTGATGCTTTTGGATGGAGCTTCGTGTAAAGCGGGGCTTGCAAAAAAGCGCTGGGGCGATCGCCTCAGCAGGGGCTCGGGTGGAGGGAGTTCTTTGGAACTGAGCTTCGGTTTGGAACCAGGCGGTTCAACGGACGCCTCGGACGCGCCGGGCGAGAGGATGAGCGTCTGCTTCGCGGGCGATTTTGACAGCAAAGCGATAGCGATCCACCACAGCGCTAGAATGGCAACAAATCCGGCGGGAGCGGCGTAGCGACGGTCGATGAGGGGATGACGAGACACGCCATAGTGTGTTCAAGTCGCGCGCGCCTGTCAAGGGACCGAAAACAAGAGTTTGCGTTGCTTTGCGGGCTTACTCCTGTTAATCTATAGGGATATGGGGCGCACTTTGGTGCTCAACCGCAGTTTCCGGGCCGTGGCTGTCGCCGATTGGCGGCGCGCGGTCACGTTGGTCTATACGGGTTTGGCTGAGGCTCTTGACGAGGACCTGACCGCTTATAATTTTGAGGCGTGGGTCGCCGCCTCATCGCATTGGGTGCTGCTGCCCGCAGGCTTTGTCGCGTCGCCGACGATACGCTTGGCGGTCCCCGAAGTGATTCGTCTCGTGCGCTATGATCGCATACCGCATCGCGAGGTCGCGTTCACGAGGCACAACGTTTTCGCTCGGGATCGCTACCGGTGCGCATATTGCGGGAAGCGCAAGTCGAGCGCGGAGCTTGATCTCGATCATGTCGTGCCGCGTTCGCGCGCCGGCGCTAACGAATGGACGAACGTCGTCACTTCCTGCCGGCCCTGCAATTTAAAGAAGGCCGATCGCCTCCCTGAGGAAGCGGGGATGCCGCTCAAGAGGCATCCCTTGAGGCCTCGTTGGACCTTGATGGGCAGCCTCGTGCCTCATCCGCGCGCGGGCATCCCCGAGAGTTGGAAGAAATTGCTCTCGTCGGAATTTAAATGACCAGGAACGCGGTGAGCGTGAGATGCCTCGGCAAGAGGGAATTGCGCACGGGTCTTGTGGCTCGTCGACCCGGCGACCATAAAGGAATTTTTGGGCATGTCCTCGTTGTGGCCGGCTCGCGCGGCATGGCAGGTGCGGCAATTTTGGCGGCGCGCGGCGCCCTGCGTTCGGGCGCCGGCTTGATCACGGTCGCAGCTCCGGCGGGTATCGCAGCGCTCATCGCGGGCGCTCTCCCCTCGGCGATGACCCTGGCCTTGCCGGAGAACAAGGAGGGAACATTTCGTCTTGAGGGCGTGGACCTGCTCAAGAATTACTCCAAAGAGCGGGGTGTGGCAACACTCGCCATCGGCCCCGGCATGACGGCGCATGCGGATGTTGAGCGCTTTGTGGTGCGGGTATTAGCGACCATTCCCGTCGCGGCCGTGATCGATGCCGATGCGTTGAATATTTTGGCTCATCAGGAGCTTGCGGACGCTGCGCGGATTCTTCAGGAGCGCAAGCGGTCGTGCGTGTTCACGCCGCACCCGGCGGAGGCCGCGCGAATGCTGAAGATAACGAATTTCGAGGTCGCCGCGCACCGCCGGAAGTCTGTCGAGAGGCTGGCGCGCAGTCTCGGCGGCGTGGTCTTGCTGAAAGGATGCAAGACCCTGATTTCTTCCGGCGCGCGGACGATTGCGAACAGCACGGGAGGGCCGGGTCTTGCCAAGGCGGGGTCCGGGGATGTCTTGACGGGGCTCATCGCCGGTCTTTGGGCGCAGATGATCGCCTCCGGTCGCGTCTTCGGCGACCTTCCTTTTATAGCGGCTACGCTCGGCGCCTGGCTGCACGGCGCCGCTGGTGATGCCGCGGAAAAAGAACTCACCGAGTGGGCCATGACCTCGACAGATCTCGTTGATTACCTGCCGCATGCCTTCAAAGCGTTGCGCGCCCGCATACCTCCATGGCCTTGAGATGGTTTTAATTATGCCCGAAAGGCCCATGCGCGAATTATGAATTTCAACTACACTTTCTATTGAAAGAGAGGCTTATCTGTGAAATTAAACGCAGCTGTCATCGTGATCATTATTGCAAGCAGCGCCGGGCTCTCGCGAAGCGCTCCCATCACCGGCCCTGCTGAAATCAGCAAGGCCGCATCCGGTGCGCCGTTTGAGGGCTATAAGCCATCCGCAACTTCATCTGCGGATGGCAGCGAAGCCGCTGTGGTAGCGCTCAATGCGATGGCTCAAGTTCCGAACCGAAGAGCGGCTCATTTGTCCAATCCCGACAAGCCGGGCATGCGCGGAGGCGATAAATCTTCGGAGCTCATTCGACGGCCGCCGAAAAAGGAAGAGGAGAGCGTATCTTTTTGGGAACGCATCGATGATTGGACGAGAGAAAACGACACCCGCTGGTCAATAACGGTCATCTTGGGGAATGTCGCCATAGGCGCTGCACTCGGCGCTTTATGCGTGGTTGCTGGAAGCTCTATTGGAATAGGGATTACCGTGGTCGGGGCTTTCTTGTTGAACGGCATAGCGAATATCATGTCATAAGGGCTCCGCTTATCCCATTGCGAACCCTACCCAATCATTGCTTGGATTCCGAAGAGGCGACGATCGCGCTTGGCAAACGCCTAGGCCGGAAATTACAGGGCGGCGCGGTCATCCTCCTGCGCGGCGAAATCGGCGCAGGCAAGACGACCTTTGTTCGCGGCCTGGCCCGCGGCGCGGGGTATTTGGGGTGGGTGTCGAGCCCGACTTTTGCCTTCATCCATAGCTACCGCAGCAAGCGTCTGACTGTGCACCACCTAGACCTCTATCGCCTCGCTCGCGGCGAAGACGCGGAACTCGGCCTCGAGGAACTGCTCGCGGATCCCCGCGCGGCGATGGTCGTCGAGTGGCCCGATGCCGCTGGGGACATGTGGCCAAAGGACCGTCTTGAGGTGACATTTTCGCACTTTCCCGGAGGACGCCGCGTCGTGATGAAAGCGACGGGCCCGTGCGCTCGGGCGCTCCGAAGTTCTAGAATTAAAGCGTGAACATCCTCGCCGTGGACGCCACCGGAGACATCCTGTCTATCGCTCTCGGCGACAGCGAGCTCAAGCGCGCTTCTCCGAAGCATGACGAGGCGCTGCTTCCTCTCGCGGAGCGTTTATTGAAAAAGACAGGGCTTGCTTGGAAGGATTTAGACGCGGTCGCAGCCGCCTCCGGGCCGGGACGCTTCACCGGCATCCGCATCGGGATGGCTTTCGCCTCTGCGGCAGGTTTTCAGCTAAAGATTCCAGCGCTGGCAATTAGCCGCCTCGCGGCCGCGGCGGGAAAATCAAAAGCGGTTCACAAACTTGCGGCGCTTCCGGGCTGGAAGGACGAGGTCTACTCTCAGGTCTACCGCCGAGGCAAGGCCGTGGGACCTGCGACCTGGACTCCGCCGAAGCAATGGCCTTCTTTTCGCGCGGCCGCTGAAAAGCGGGGCCTGGAGGTCTGCTACGGAGAAACTTTTGCCGCCGATCTGCTGCCGATCGCGCGGGCTTTTATGGCCGCCGATAAAATTCCTCCGTTTAAATCGTTTTACCTGAAGCCCGCGGGTTATGAGCGCTTCCGAAGTTAGGCCCGCCGGCATTGGGGACGTCGTTGCGGTCGCCGCGATCGCCCGCGCACGGCCGTACACGGCGAAATGGTCGGCGTCAGCTCTTGCCGCAGAGGTCGCGCGTTTAGACGCGTTATTTCTTGTATTCGAGCGGGACCGTGTGCGGGGATATGCGCTGGCGCGCGTCATTGAGAGAGAGTGCAGCTTGCTTGATCTTGCCTCTGTTGAAGACGGCTGCGGCCACGGCAGCGCTGTGCTGGTGGCTTTGAAGCTCGCCGCGAAGGCGCGGAACTGCGTGAAGATTTCCTTAGAGGTGTCGGCGCTCAACGCGCGCGCTCGCGCCTTTTATATGAAGGCCGGAGCAATCATTGTCGGCCGGAGGAAAAAATTCTACGATGACGGCTCGGATGCCGTGCTCATGGATTTAAATATTCTATGAAATTCGCCTTTTTTTTCGCGTTCTTGACGGCCCTTCCCGCCCCGGCATCGTCAGTGTCCGGCACGGGGGCGCAACAGGAATATCTGCGTGGAACCTTGCTTGAACGGCGCGGCGCCTTCTCTGAGGCGCTGGCGGCTTATGAGAAGGCGCTGGCGCTCGACCCCGGCTCGGCATTCCTCGCGGGTGAGGCGGCGGAACTGGCCCTTGAGCTCGCGGACTGGGGACGCGCGGAGTTCTGGGCGCGCAAGCGCTGCGAACTTGCCCCCAAGGACGGCGCATCGCAACTGATCCTTGCGCGTGTATTCTGGTCGCGCGGGCAGGAAGCGGAGGCGATTGCGGCGTTTGAGTCGGCGCTGGCGCTTGATCCCGCGTCTCTCGACGCAATCCTGGCGCTGGCCGGGCTGATCGCGCCGAAAGACCCTCAGCGCGCGCGGGCGCTGCTTGAAAAATTTCACGGCGGCAATCAGGAGCATGCGGCCAAGATCCTGCATGAGCTCGCGAAGCTTGACGCGCAGGAGGCGCTTTATTCCGCCGCCATCGACAAATTGCATCGAGCGATCGAGCTTAATGAAGCCGAATCCGATCCGGTGCGCATCACTCTCGGGCAAGTTTTTGAGATGTCCGCTGACACATCCTCCGCGATTGACGAGTACCGCAAAGTGCTTCTCTCTCTTCCCGATGACTACGAATTATGGGCGCACATCGCGGAACTGGAGGCCGTGCGTGGCGACGAAAGCGCGGCCCGCGCCGAGTTCCTGCGTCTCAAGGAGAAGCGCCCGGACAACGTCGCGGCCTCGGACTGGCTGGCTTCCGATGCGGAGCGCTCCGGCGACTTCCGCAAGGCCGCCGACTACCTGAAGGCAAGCGCTTCTCTTAACACTGATCCGTCCGTGTCTTTGCGCATCGGCTACGATCAAATTCAATCCGGCGGAGTGAAGGAGGCGATGCGGACTTTGCAGGAGGCGCGCAAGCGCTGGCCGAAGGACGCCCGTATCGCTTACTACCTGGCTCTTGGCCATGACGATTTGGGTGAACGCGCGGCGGCGATAGCGCTTCTGCGCGAGGTTCTCGCGATTAAACCGGATGATCGCGACGCCCGCTGGCAGTTGGCGACGATCCTTGAGAAGATCGACAAGCTCGGCGCGGCGGAGACCGAGTTCCGCGCGCTTTTAGCGAGCAATCCCAACGACGCGCCGGCTCTGAATTATCTTGGCTACGCGCTGGCCGATAGAGGCCTCAAGCTTGTCGAGGCCGAAGGCTTCATTCGCCGTGCGCTTGTTTTAGAGCCGGGAAATGCCGCGTATCGAGATTCGCTCGGATGGGCGCTTTTCAAGCAAGGGCGCTTTGCGTCTGCGGCCGTCGAGCTTGAGGCGGCCGCCAACGCTATTGCCGACGACGCGACGCTGTGGGAACATCTGGCCGCCACGAATGAACGCATCGGAAAAATTGATTCGGCGTGGCTTGCCTGGCGTCTTGCGCAGAGCCTCGGTTCGCCGAAGGCGGGCGCACAAGCGGAGGCTCTGCAAAAAAAGATGTCGGATGAGGCGATCGGGGAGTTGTGGCGCCGCCATCTTGCCTCCGTTCAGGGCGAGATCAGCAAGATGAGCGGGCTGTGTGAAATTAAGGGCCGCATCGCGGGACATCCCGTGTCGCGCCAAGCGCTCTTCACCTTTCACTCGCCGCATGATCTTTCCATGGAACTGCTCGGCCCGTTATTTTCGACCGTGTGGCGCGCGCGGCTCGACGCGCGCGGCTTTTCGATGGATCCATTTCCCGTCGATGGCGTGGACCCTCAGCGGGTGGAGGAGGCAGCGCTGGGCGCTTTCTCCACGATTGCGTCCGCGCTCTCCGGAGAGGCGTTCGCTCCCGGACCGGCCCAGCTGGAAAAAAAGTGGGGGCGCACGAGTTTGATGCGTCCGGACTGGCGCGCCGATATCGCTGATGGCCTGGCGCATATGATCTCTCCCGCAGGCAACGGGGTATCCGTCTCATTATCGGATTTCATGCGCCTACGCACACGGCAGGCGCCGCGACTCATGGACGCCAAGGGCCGTTTTTGGGAGCTGAGCTTATTCTGCGCCGAGCCGAAGGTCGAATTTTTTAAGTGATAGGGGGGAGAATATTAACTTGGAAAAGGTCCGCCGGAATCGGGCGCTCTCCGCATGAAAATGAAAGACCAGCGTGAAAAGAAATCCGCGCGGGAATTTTTGCAGTGGCACAATCGTATAGCATCCCCGAGAGCCAGTAGCTAACGCAACAGTAATATATTTTCCGTTGATGTTGTAGCCGTATTTTTATCCGGGGTGCATGACCTCTATCGCCGAGTTTTTTCGCGATCTGGTGCGTTTTGGTTAAAATCTACTACCAGATCGCGTTTTCAGACGCAGTGGTCGCGTGGTCGCCTGCGGGATGAACGCGAAGGAATGAAGGACACTATTCTCGTTTTTGAGGTTGAGCGCGCCTGTCCCAGTATCGTCGCCAACGGTCGTCTTCAGAATAATGAAGGGCGCACAGAGCCAACATTTCTTCCGCTCCTGTTTTGTCGCCCCTTTCGGCCTCCGTATCGAAGATGTTCCAAAACTTCTCGCTGCCTTTGAGTCGGATGCCAAACTGTTTTACGCCGCCCTCCACGACGCCGGATCCAATGGGCCAACCCTTGGCTCTGAAGGCGGGATAGTCGATCGCATCGCGATTGTTGGGAAAATAGGAAAAGGCATCCCTATGGAGAATCACTCGCGGGTGGGTGTCCAAATCGTTCTTGCGGGGGGAGCCAGCGCGTTGAGATAACTCCTGAATATCCGCAATCAAGGCGTCCCGCTTGCCGTCCCAGAGCATCACCTTGTGTTTCTCATACCAGTCGCTCGCCTCCTGCGTCCCCTCCCCGAAGGCGGCCTTGGCATCATT
>CAZGVK010000112.1:0-10621 GCA_964529095.1 uncultured Elusimicrobia bacterium | reverse complement strand
TGAAGCGGCCTGAACCCGCAAAATATTTTTTAAAAACTAAAAAAAACCGGCGGTTTTCTCGGAGGTCTGCAAGATGAAAGGAAAAAAATAAATTGCAGCTGACGCGTCGTTGCTGTATAATTACTCACATAAATGAATAATTATACAGCGCGCGAGGAGCGCAAGTCCGTGCGTCAAACCGCGATCCTTGAGGAGATCGCGCGGACGGATGTCGCGACACAGAATGATCTCGTCCACGCGCTGAAAAAACGCGGCATCACGGCAACCCAGGTCTCGATCTCGCGTGACATCGCCGAACTGGGCCTGGTGAAGGCCGCCGGCGTGTACCGGCCTGCGGCATCGGAAGACGCCCCCGATACGGAAATGCCCCTGCGCACCTTCGTGCGCAAAGTCGTTGCCGCCGGCCCGAATCTGACCGTGATCCGTTGCGATGCGGGCACTGCTCCGCGCGTGGGCCTCGTCCTTGACGGCCTAGCCCAGCCGGGGCTCATCGGAACACTGGCGGGTGATGACACCGTTTTCATGGCCGGAGATTCCGCCGCTTCGCAAAAACGCCTGATCGAATTCCTGCAATCGAGGATGACCCTCTGACATGAAAAAGCCTCTCATCGTCCTTGCCTTCAGCGGCGGCCTCGATACCACCTTTTGCGCCCTCTGGCTGCAAAAGAAACTGGGTGCCACGATCATCACCGCGACCGTTGACACCGGCGGGTTTTCGGAGTCGGAGCTAAACGACATTGCGGCGCGATCAAAAGCGCTGGGCGCCGTCTCACACCGGGCTCTTGACGGCCGCGCCGAGGTCTTCTCTCGTTTTGCCGTGCCCCTCATCCAAGGGAATATTCTCCGAGGCCGGGTCTACCCGCTCTCCGTCGCGGCCGAGCGCGTTCTTCAGGCTGAACTCGTGGCGCGTGTCGCCAAGGACGTTGGGGCCGACGGCGTCTGCCACGGCTCGACGGGCGCGGGCAACGACCAGGTTCGCTTTGACGCGGTCTTCCAAGTCCTGCTTCCAAATATAAAGGTGTTCACCCCGATTCGCGATCTCGGCCTGTCTCGCCAACAAGAAACGGACTATCTCGCCGCAGAGGGGGTCGCCGTTCCCGCGAAGACGACCGCCTATTCGGTCAACTCCGGCCTATGGGGGACCACGGTCGGCGGCGGCGCGACCCACGACCCTTGGGCCGAGATTCCCGATTCGGCGTTTCCCTCTGCGGCGACCACGGCGCCGAAGGCAAGCCATGACGTCGTCATTGGATTTGAGAAGGGTGTTCCTATGTCCTTAGATGGCAAGGCAATGGATGGAGTCGCGCTCGTCGGCGCGCTCCACGCGCTCGGGCGGACCTATGCCTTGGGACGAGGAGTGCATATGGGCGATACCATCCTCGGCATTAAAGGCCGCATCGGCTTCGAGGCTCCCGCGCCGCTGATGCTCATTGCCGCGCATAACGAACTCGAAAAGCTCGTGCTCACGCGCTGGCAAAGCTTCTGGAAAAATCATGTCGCTGAATTTTACGGTCAAATGCTCCATGAGGGGCTCTACTTCGACCCGGTCATGCGCGACATCGAGGCTCTGATCAAGTCGAGCCAGGAGACCGTCACCGGTTCGGCGCGCCTGCGCCTGCGCGCGGGCCATTTTGACGTGACGGGCGTTAAGAGCCCGTTTTCCCTGGTCGCCGGCGCCGCCACATACGGCGAAACGACCAAGCTATGGACCGGCGATGAGGCCGCGGGATTTTCCAAGCTCCACGCGCTTCCGATGACCTTGGCCGCCCGCGCTCGCGCGCAATCATCCTCATGAAGGTTACTCTCGACAAGATCGCTTCCACGACGAGGAATGCCCGAATTCCCCGCGAGGTCCTCCTTTCCGAGAACATCACCGCCGAGGAAGGCATGGTGCTCGCCGTCCGTGTGCATGGAACCAAGACCGTCTATAACACCCTGGAGGATGTGCATGGACGCATGATCGGGCTTAACGACGGCGATGTGATTGCCGCAGTGCTCGGCACGCGCCGCGCCCTGCGCGGCTATGCCGGCCATGTGCCCGCAGTAATAAAAATCGGCGACCGGCTCGACATACTGAACCTAGGCGGCGTCATTGGACGCTGCACCTCGGTGAACCTCGATATCGGGAAACCTCTCCAGGCCGAGGTGTTGGGGCAAATTCTTTCCTTCCCCCACCTGGGCGAACGCGTGGGTGTCGCCGCCTCTATTAAAACAGACGCCGTCGCGTGGTCCAATAGGCTCGAAAAGACAGCCCCGATCATCTATGTCGCGGGCACCTGCATGAACGCTGGAAAGACATTTGCTTGCGGCGAGATTATCCGTTACCTCGCGCGCAAAGGCCGTCGCGTCTGCGCCGCAAAACTCACCGGCGTCTCGCTCTTGCGCGACACGCTGAGCATGGTGGACCGAGGCGCTGTCAAGGGCATGTCCTTTACCGACTTGGGCGTGGTGTCCACCACCGGTGCCGTGTCGGTGCCGGTGGCAAAGGGGATCATCAACGCCCTCAACAGAGAAGAGCCGGATTGCCTGGTCGTTGAATTGGGCGACGGCATCTTAGGTGAGTACGGTGTTCAGGAAATACTATTCGACGACCAATTGATGGCGGCGGCCTCGGTTCATATCATGTGCGCCAATGACCCTGTCGCCGCCTGGGGCGCTGTCGAGCTTTTTAAAAATCGTTTCAAGCGCACGGTGGACATGATCTCCGGCCCCGCGACGGACAACGCGGTGGGCAAGGAATTCATCGAGAACCAAATCGGCGTGCGCGCGATGAACGCGCGCATTGAATACGAAGCTCTCGGCCAGTTCGTCGAAAAAACCGTGTTCGGAACTATCCGCGCATGAAGAAAATTCGCGTCGGCATCGAGGGCGGCGCGGGATTCACCGGCGGAGAGTTGATCCGCCTGCTGCTCGGGCACCCTCGGGCAGAAATTGCCGCCGTGACATCGTCCACGTTCCCCGGCCAGCCCGTGTTCTTAGCGCACCCCAACCTGCGTGGCCGCACCAAGCTCGCCTTTACACGCAAGCTCGACTACGCGAAGCTCGACTGCCTGTTCCTCGCCGGCGGGCACGGCGACGCGATGAGCGAGGCGCCCGCCATCCTCGCTGCGGCCGGCCGACGGCTGCGCCTCATCGACCTGTCCGGTGATTTCCGTCTGCGCGATGAGGCGCTTTACCCGGTCTGGTACACGCGCAAGCACAAGGCCCCTGAACTGCTCAAAAAATTCGCCTACGGCCTTGTCGAACTCAACCGTGCTGAGATACGCAAGGCGCGCCTGGTCGCCAACCCGGGCTGCTTCGCGACTGCGACCGCCTTGGCGCTGGGGCCATTGGCCAAAGGAGGCGTTTCCGGGGTCGTCTCGGTCACCGCGATCACCGGCTCCTCAGGCTCGGGCACGAACCCCAGCGCGATCACCCATCACCCGACGCGCCACGGCAATCTGAAGGCGTATAAACCTTTCACGCACCAGCACATCCCCGAGGTCGAGCAAATTCTCGATCGTCTCGCAGGAAAAAAAGCCCTGCGCCTCTCCCTCGTGCCGATCTCCGGCCCCTTCGCCCGCGGCATCTACGCGGTCTGCCAGGTGGACCTGCCCAAGGGCTATGGGAGAGAACATGTGCGTGAACTCTACCGGAAAACTTATGAAGGAAGTTCCTTCGTGCGTCTTGTCCCCGAGCCGCCCTCGCTCAACGCCGTCAACGGCTCCAATCACTGCGACGTGTTCGTGACCGTTCAGGATAACCGCATCTGCGTTATCTCCGCCATTGACAACCTCATTAAGGGCGCATCGGGGCAGGCCATCCAAAATCTCAACGTGATGATGGGCTGGGATGAAGGCCTCGGCCTCGAGTTCGCCGGCGCCTACCCTTGAGAAACGACATGAGCGAATCAATCGCGCTTGAAGATCGGTATCTTCTTCCCACCTACGAAAAATTCCCCTTCGTTCTCGAGCGCGGCGCAGGTTGCTGGGTCGAGGATGAAACCGGAACACGCTACCTGGATTTTTATGGAGGCCACGCCGTGGCCGCCATCGGCCACAGCCCCGGAGAGGTGACGGCCGCAATCGCCGCTCAGTCGCAAAAACTTTTATTCTACTCGAACCTTGTCTACAACCGCGCCCGCGCCGAAGCTGCCCAAGCCCTCGTCGATTTCTGCGGCGAGCAAGGCTCTCAGGTGTTCTTCTGCAACTCCGGCGCTGAAGCCAACGAGAACGCCATGCGCATCGCGCGCTCGGTGACCGGCCGGGCCAAGATCGTCGCCGCCGAAGGCGGATTTCACGGACGCACGGCGGGCGCGCTCGCGGCAACGGGACTGAAATACCGCGAAGGTCTCTCGGGGCTTGGCGCGGATATCATTCATGTTCAGTTTGGCGATCTGCACGAAGCGGAAGCCGCGCTCAAGGAAGCGGCGGCATTTCTATTGGAGCCGATTCAGAGCGTGCAAGGCGCTGCAACGGCAACGCAATCTTATCTCCGCGGCCTTTCCGTCCTCTGTGAAAAAAATAAAAGTTTACTCATCTTCGATGAGGTTCAAACCGGCCTCGGCCGCGTGGGAGCGCCTTCGGCGCGCCACGCCTTCGGGGTGCGCCCCCACCTACAGACCTTCGCCAAGGCGTTGGGCTCGGGCATGCCCGTCGGCGCGGTCCTTGCCGTGCCTGAAGTCTCAGCGAAAGTCAAGCCGGGGGCTCTCGGCTCGACTTTCGGGGGAGGACCTCTGGCCGCCGTCGCCGTCTCAGCGACGTTAAGGGTCATCACGGAAAAAAAGTTGTGGGAAAACGCCGCCGCGATGGAGAAGTTGATCCGCGCGACCTTTAATTTCCCTCAGATAAGAGAGATCCGGGGAAAAGGTCTTCTTCTGGGGATTGTTCTCGACCGGCCCTCGAAAACAACGCGCGCCGCGCTGCTGGCAAAAAAAATACTTGTCGGCGGCGCCGATGATCCTCATGTCATCCGCCTTCTTCCCCCGCTGATCGTGGGGCCCGTCGAGATCGGCATTTTGCGCGCCGCGCTCAAGGAAATTTTTTCCGCCGAACCCATCTTCGCCTAATGACACCTCGACACTTCACCCACCTTAAAGATTTTTCGATTTCAGATCTCAACGAGATCATCGACACAGCGCTCGCGCTGAAGAAGTCGGCGCCGGCCTCCCTTCCGCTCGCCGGCAAGAGCCTCGTTTTCTGCTTCATGAACCCGTCTCTGCGCACCCAGGTCTCTTTCTCGGTTGCCACCGCATCCTTGGGCGGCCATCCTCTGATTCTCAGTCTCGGCTCTGGCGGAACCTGGGGCATGGAATCAGTCGAGGGTGTCGTGATGGACGGCGCGGCCGCCGAGCATTTGAAGGAGGCCGTGCCCGTGCTCGGCCGCTTCTGCTCGGGCCTGGGCCTGCGCTCATTCCCGTCAGGAAAGTCGTGGGCCGAGGACAAGCTTGAGCCGGAACTCGCCGCCTTCAGAAAATATTCAACGGTGCCCGTGATCAACATGGAGTCGGCAAGCGGCCATCCCTGCCAGGCCTTGGCCGATTTGATGACGATTCGCGAGCGGATGAACCCGAAAGGAAAAAATTTCCTATTGGCCTGGGCGCCGCATGTAAAAGCCCTGCCCATGGCGGTCCCCAACTCCGCCGCGGAGATCGCCGCCATGTCCGGAATGAACGTTACCATCGCTCGTCCCGCGGGCTATGATCTCGATCCGGAGGTCATGGAACGCATTGCAGGAAATTGCGCGGCGAACAACGCGGTTCTCAATGTGACGGACAAGGTGCCCCACGCTTTTGACGGTCAGCATGTCGTTTATGGAAAGGCGTGGGGATCTCTCAAGGAGTACGGCAAGCCGCCTTCTGCCGATCCCTTATTCCGTAAAAAGTGGACGATCAGCGCGGCTAAAATGAAGAGAACCGACAACGGGATTTTCATGCACTGCCTCCCCGTGCGCAGAAATCTCGTCGTGGAGGACGCCGTTCTCGACGGTCCATGGTCTGTCGTCATTGATGAGGCCGAGAATCGCCTGCATACCGCCAAAGCCATCTTGCTGCATCTTCTCACCCCAAAAACCAGGAGACACCGCGCATGACCGATTCCCCCTTGATGCTCAAGCAAGCCATCCCCTACATCCGCATGTATAAGGGAAAGATATTCGTCGTGAAGGTCGGCGGCCGCGTGCTCGAACGCAAGGAGATGCTCGACGCCCTCGTCGAAGACATCTGCCTCCTGCAGCAGGTCGGCATTCAGGTGGTCCTGGTCCACGGCGGCGGCAATCAGGTGACCGAGCTTTCAAAAAAGATCGGCCTGGCGCCTGAAATCATCGCCGGACGCCGCGTCACCGATGCGCCGACGCTTGAGGTCGCCAAGATGATCTACGGAGGCACGCTCAATATCGACATCCTCTCCTCATTCCGCGCGCAGCAGGTGCCCGCCGTCGGCGTTTCCGGAGTGGACGCGGGCCTGATCACCGCGCACCGACGCCCCAAGCGTTTCGTCGAGCCCGCCCCGGGCCAGAATCCGATCGCCGTGGACTACGGCTTCGTCGGCGACATTGACGCCGTAGACCCGAAAGTCCTGAGGACATTGCTCGACGCGAGCATAACGCCCGTCGTCGCCTGCCTCGGCGCCGATGCCGGGGGCGCTATCTTCAATATCAACGCCGATTCCATTGCCGAGGCGCTTGCGCGCGCGCTGAAGGCTGAGAAACTCGTCATCGTCACGGATACCGAGGGATTGCTTTCCGATACCGGAGACCCCTCAAGCCTCGTTTCCTACACCGACGTCGAAGAGGTTGAGAGCTTCAAAAAATCCGGACGCATCACCGGCGGCATGCTGCCCAAGATCGACGCCTGCATTCAAGCCCTCCAAGGAGGCGTGCGCCGCACTCATATCATCAACGGCCTTAAATCCGGAGCGCTTCTGCGCGAGACCTTTACCAACGCCGGCTGCGGCACGATGATCGTCGAGCGGCGCGAGCGGCAGACCTATCAATCGACCGAGCTCTCCACAATCGGAAAATGAACCCCGTCGAACTTTTGCGCGAAGTTATCCGCATCCCATCAGAGTCCAAAAACGAGGACGCGGTCGTGGCATGCCTGCACTCGGCGCTTCTCGAACTCGGTATGACGCCAAAAATCAGCGGGAGAAACATCACCGCAATGCTCGACGGCGGCCAAGGGCCGCTGCTTCTGCTGAACTCGCACACCGACACCGTCCCCATCGGCCAAGGATGGACTCAAAATCCCTTGGGCGCCGACATCCTCGACGGAAAAATCTACGGCCGCGGCGCCAACGACGCCAAAGGCTGCCTGGTCGCGATGATCGCGGGCGCCGCGAACGCCTTCGCCACGCACGCCCCGAAAGGCAGGGTCCTCTTGGCGGCGTCCTGCGAAGAAGAATTGCTCGGGCAAGGATTGGAAAAACTTCTGCCCGAACTTCCTCGGCCCGATGCGGCCGTTGTGGGAGAACCCACTGGACTCAACGCCGCTATCGCGCAAAAGGGGCTGTTGCTTCTTGAGATCGTCGCCTCCGGCGTCTCCGCTCACGCCGCTCACGGCGGAGGAATCAATGCGGTCGAGGCCGCCGCGCGCGATGTTCTAGCGCTCTCCAATTTCGCAATCGCCGGCACGCACCCCGTTCTTGGAAAAACGTCTCTGCATGTGACCCGGATCAGCGGCGGCGACCGCCATAACGTCATCCCCGACCTCTGCACTTTCGTCGTGGACATCCGCACAACTCCCGCGGTTTCCGATGATGAGATTGTCGCACTCGTCAAGAAGACGGTTGCGGGCACGGTGAAAATACGCTCCAACCGCCTCGTCTCGGTCGAAACCGACCCCGCTCATCCGATCGTCAAGGCGGCTCTTGCCGCCAATCCGGCTGCTCGCGCCTACGGTTCTCCCACTTTGTCGGACTGGGTATTCCTCAAGGGAATCCCCACGGTGAAAGCGGGCCCCGGCGACTCTCTTCGTTCGCATACGCCCGATGAATACATTGAAGTCCGCGAGTTCGAATCTGGAATTAAGTTTTACGAAAAACTGATCCGCGCCTACTTCGCCGAGGCCGCTTCTTGAAAAAGCTCTGGCAGACGATCCTTGATCTTGACGCCGGCGTCGAGGCCTATACGGTCGGCACCGACTGCGAACTTGATGCGCGCCTGCTCCGTTTTGAGATATACGGCAGCCTCGCTCATGCCTGCGGGCTTGTCAAGATCGGGGTGCTGACTGTAGCCGAACACAGGCGCATCCGCGCAGTCTTAGCGCGCCTGCACCGCGACTCTTCCCGCTTTAAGATCACGCGCGCGCAGGAAGATATTCACACCGCCGTCGAGCAGGCGTTGACCGGCGTTCTCGGCGAAACCGGCGCCAAGGTCCACGCGGGCCGCAGCCGCAATGATCAAATCCAAACCGATCTGCGCCTATTTCTGAAAGACCGCCTGCTCGCCCTCGACGCGCAGGCAAGCGCTGCCGCCGGCGCCTGGGCCTCCTTCGGCATGAAATGGGATAAGCGCACGATCCCCGGCTACTCGCATCTGCAGCGCGCGATGCCGACGAGCCTCGGCCACTGGGCCGCCTCTCATGTGGAGGCCTTGCTCGATGGCAGACGCGCCCTGCGCTTTGCCTTCGATGAGGCCGACGCCTCTCCACTGGGTTCTGCGGCCGGCTACGGCGTCATGCTTCCGCTTCCGCGTGAATACGTCGCTCGGCTTCTTGGATTTGCGCGGGTTCAGCGCAACACCTTGAGAGCGCAGACCTCCCGTCCCCGCCTCGAGGCGGCTGTCCTTTCCTCTCTCTGCCTGCTCGCGCGCGACCTTGGGACCTTGGCCTGGGATCTGTCGCTTTATGCCTCCTCCGAGTTCGGCTTCATCAAGCTCGCCGACGCCTTCACCACGGGCTCGAGCATTATGCCGCAGAAAAAAAATCCGGACGTCGTCGAACTCACGCGCGCCCGAGCCTGCCTGTTTCCGGGCTGGCTCAATCAGATCCTCATGATCGGCCAGCTTCCATCAGGCTATCACCGCGACTACCAAATGACCAAAGGCCCGCTGTTCTTGGCTCTCGACACGATGGCGCAAATGCTGGAAATCGTTACGCGCCTCCCGGAAGCGCTCTGCGTCAACACGGACCGCTGCGCATCCGCCGTCACGACCGACCTTCTCGCGACCCACGAGGCCATAACGCTCGTGAAAAATGGCGTGCCCTTCCGCACTGCTTATCGGCAAGTCGCCGCCCGCGCCCGCGCGGCAGGCGCGCCGCAGCCGGTTCTCAATATCGAACTGCCCTTTCATCTCGGCGCTCCCGGACGTCCTGACTGGAAGTTCCTGAAAGCAGAGAATGCCCGCGCCTCGCGCCGCGCCGATGCCACCCGCCGCGCCCTCGAAAAAGCCTGGTTGGCGCTGCTTTAAACGACATTGCTCCTCAGTTGAGTTTTCGTCGCCGTAAGGGGAAAAAGCGCGTCTGTAGAACTAAGCATCTGACACCAAGCCATCGAGCCTACTCAGCCCTTCCCCGCCTCGCGGCTTCATGGCCCACTGCGCCTTGAAAATGTCCTCGACGCCGACCAGATGCTCCCGCGCCAGCGCATGAGACTGAATCAGCCCCTGACGGGAACTGGACACGATGCCGAGCATCTCATCCACGGTCGCATCGTATTTGGCCGTCGCTTTTTCAGCGGAGTTGGTCTGGGCTTGGATGATAGAGGCAAAGGCCTTGGAGCATTCCGCGAGGCAGAAATTGGGAACCAGGAGAACGGCTCTCTCATCCGCTCGCATTTTCAAGAGCTTAATAATAGACACGCGAACAGGCGCTCTCTCTGAAGAGAGCCGAAAGAATGGGACGAATGCGGAGGCGTCAATTAGGAAGTAACGCCGCACGAAAAGCTACGCCAACGCCTTTTCTATCTGGCGTCGAGAGACGGGTTTCTCGTTCTTGTTGAGCTCGTCAATGCCTTTGAGCACCTTCTTCAGGCGCGGCGAAAGTTTTTTGTATCCCGCCTTGCCGAATTCTTTGATGGCTATTTGCTTCAGCGTCATCGTCTTCTCCCTGCGACATAGACATTATAGCTCGCGGCTTCACAGCTCACAAGGGGCTAAAGGTCCGTATTCCTCAATCGCCGGAAGCAGCCGATCACACGCTTCGGCGTATTCGCGTTGTTTGAACGATACGTCCTGCAGGCAAGTTCCAAAGTCCCATCGCTCCGCAAGAAGCAGGTGAGCCCCCATACGATCCGGCACACGACCGCAGTGCACCTGCTTCGCGCCGGTGTGGACATAAACACCATCCGCGCCTGGCTCGGCCACGTCTCCCTCGAGACGACCAATATTTTACGCCGGGGTTGATCTCGAGATGAAGGCCAAGGCGCTTGCCCACTGCGAGATCCCAGGCTTGGCATCGAGAAGGAAGCTCTGGCACAATAACCAAGCGACGATGGCTTTCCTAAGAAACTTGTAAGACTTTAGCCGCGTGAAGTGATGGTGGCCGGGAGAGACGGCAACTTGCCCATCTCAATGTACTGTCGCAGAGCCTGCGCCACAGTTGCGATCGGATCGTGGCCGCGCAATTTAAGGGTGCGGTAAACCGACATCATCACGGCCTGCATGTTTGCGCCCCTCTCGCTACGGTTGCAGAGCGAGTTCTTGCGAA
>CAZGVK010000111.1:0-16005 GCA_964529095.1 uncultured Elusimicrobia bacterium | reverse complement strand
AAGGGGGTGCCCTCGATTTTGTATCGCTTAATTTTTGTCCACAATTGCAAGATGGGCTTTTGACAGCGCGCGGAAAATCTAGTGGGTGGACTGCTCCGGGGGCTTGCCGTAGACCGCTTCCCAGCTGCCGGTCATGCCGCCGGCCGGCTCGTTCCGGCTGACGACGGCGGGAAGGTCTGTCCCCTTCTGAACGTCGGGGGCCGGCCCCGCGGGAGAGGGGCTGTGGATGCGGCACTGGTGCGGGAACTTCAAGTTGCATGCGATGTCCGGCTTGCGCAGTTTGGGGTCCATCAGCTCGTGGATGTCCAGCTTCATGGCGTCGCGCGAGTAGGCGGCGATGTCCAGGATCTCGGTGTCCATCCGGATGGCATCCTCCGGGCAGACCTCCACACAGTAGCCGCAGTAGACGCAGACCCCCAGGTCGATGTCGAACCGGACCGGGTACTTCTCCACGTTGGGGTCCGGGTGCTCCCCCGCCACGATGGTGATGCACTTGGCCGGGCAGACCGTCTCGCAGAGCATGCATCCCACACAGCGCGGGGTCCCCTCGGACCGAACGGTCAGCCGGTGCCGGGTCCTCAGGCGGGGCGCCAGCGGCCGGGGCTGCTCCGGATACTGGAAGGTGACCGCGCCGGATCGTTCCTTCCACAGCCCGAAGAGATGCAGTGTGTGGATCGCCATGTTCACCACAAAATGCCGCGTCGTCAGGGCCAGGCCACGGCAGATCTCCGGCAGGTAGATCCTCTCCCAGAAACTGAGCTCCCGCTTGCGGATCATCCGAGAGGCCTCCCCCGAATCAGACAAAGGATCCCCGCCGTGAGAAGGACGTTCGCGACCGACAAAGGGAAGAGGTAATTCCAGCCCAGCCGCATGAGCTGGTCGTACCGGAAACGGGGCAGCGTCCAGCGGATCGTCATGAAGAGCCAGCAGAAGATCAGGACCTTGATCGAGAAGCTGGCCACCCCGAGGAGGGCGTAGGCCGCCTGCCCCGTCGGGATCCCCCCGCCCCAAGGGAAATGGAAACCGTCGGGGTACAGATACGGCACCTGCCATCCGCCGAGGAAGAGGGTGGTGGCCAGGCACGCCACAAGAACCGTCTCGACGAAATCGGTGAGGAAGAACATGCCGAACTTCATCCCGCTGTACTCCACAAAATAGCCGATGATCTCGGACTCCCCCTCCGGCAGATCGAACGGGACCCGCTTGGTCTCCGCCAGCGCGGCAGTGAGAAAGATGAAGAACGCCACCGGCTGCACGAGGATGCCCCACAGGGGGACAACCCCGAACAGCATCCGCCCCTGCGCCCGCACCAGCTCCTGGAGGTCCAGCGTCTCGTAGACCAGCACCACCCCGATCACGGAGATCCCCAGCGCGATCTCGTACGAGAGCATCTGCGCCGAGGCCCTTAAGGATCCCAGCAGCGCGTAGTTGCTCCGCGATGCAAAGCCCGCCAGGATGACGCCGTAGATCCCCAGGGAAAACATCGCAAAGATGTAGAGAAGCCCCACGTCAATCCTGGCGACCTGCAGCTCGATCCAGCGGCCCGCCACCATGATCCGGTCGCCGAACGGGATGCCGGCAAAGGCCACGAGGGCGAAGAAGACCGAGAGGAACGGCGCCAGGGTATGCAGAAGCCGGTCCGCACGCGCCGGGATGAAATCCTCCTTGACGAACATCTTGACCGCATCGGCCAGCGGGTGGAACAGACCCAGCACGCTCAAGGGCTTCAGCACGAGCCAGTTGATGGGCGCGGCCCACGCCCAGGGGAGCAGGATCGCCGCCCGATTGGCGCCGATCCGATCCTGCATGACCGCCGACTGCTTCCGCTCCAGCCAGGTGTGCAGGCCGGCCAGGTTGAGCACGCCGAAGAAAACGATCCCCGCCAGGGAGAGCTTCACCGCCAGATCGAACATCATCCGCGGTGCGCCTCCTCTCCCTGCCGCCCCGCCTGCCGCCCCTGCCAGCCGATCGACTCGTAGCTGAGCCCGGCCAGGGCCGGAATCTCCTGGGCGGCGGCCGCGAAGATCTCCTCCGGTGAGCGCATCGCCAGCGGGATCCCCAGCCGGCCGGCCAGATCCAGCAGAATCTCCCAGTCCGGCCGGGAACCCTGGAGCGGCTGAAGCGCCCTGCCGATCCGCTGCACGCGGCCCCCGCAGTTGACAAAGGTCCCGTCCTTCTCGATGGCGACCGCGCCCGGCAGGACCCAGTGCGCGTAGCGGCAGGTGCCGTTTTCGTTGGAGCCCTGGAAGATGAAGACGCGGAGCTTCTCCGCCAGGCGCTTGACCTTCTCCTCTCCGTAGAGCTTCACCAGGTCGTGCCCGAAAACCCAGAGGGCCCGGATCTCGCCCGCGAGCGCCCGGTCGATGATCTGGGAGGCCTGCAAATCGAGCATCCCCATCAAAGCAGCCGCGGCGCTGTTCGGGTTCTTGTCCGCCTGGATCAGGAAGCTGTCGCTGTACCCCGGCTGCGCAGGCACGCCCGCTGACACCTGCGGGATCCCCAGAGCCTCCCTGAAGATCTTCCGGATGAGGAACAGCTCCTCGGTGGTCAGTTGAGGCGATGGGATCACCCCGACCCTCGCCTGCGCCGCCTCCGCCTTCGCCGCGGCCAGCCCCGCCGCCAGCTCCGCCATCGCGTTCTCCCAGGTGGTCTCTCTCCCGCGGAAAAGGACCTTCCGCAGCCGGCCCTCGTCCATGAACTTGTATCCGTACCGCCCCTCATCGCACATCCACCACTGGTTCACCTCGGGATTGACCCTGGGCTTCAGCCGCATCACCCGCGCCCCATCGGCCAGATACGGCCGGTCCAGCACGTAATGCACATCCACGTTGCAGCCGCGCGCGCAGCCGGTGCAGATCGAGTCGGTCTCCTCAAGATACCAGACGCGGACCTTGTAGCGAAAATGACGGTCGGTGAGCGCGCCGACAGGGCAGATGTCGACCACATTGCCGGAGTAAGCATTGTCCAGCGTCATGCCGGGCGACACCGCGATCGTCTCGTCGTGTCCTCGGCCGAATATTCCAAGCTCATGGGTCTTGGTGATGTTATCGACAAAACGGGTGCAGCGCGTGCAAAGAATGCAGCGCTCCGCGTCGAGCATGACATGAGGACCGGCGACGACACGCTTGTTTTTATGATCCTTATCCTCGCGCACGGCGCTCTGATACTTTCCGATCTTCATATAATAGTCTTGAAGACCGCACTCCCCGCTTTGGTCGCAGACCGGGCAGTCAAGCGGATGGTTAAGCAGGTGCAACTCAAGCGCGGAAGCCTGCGCGCGCATGGCGGCTTCGGAGTCGGAGGAGACGACCATGCCCTCCCTCACGCCCGTTCGGCAGGCAACGCTGGGCTTCGGAGCGCCGGCGACCTCGACAATGCACATCCGGCAGTTGCCGGGGTTGCCGAGCGCTGGGTGATAGCAGTAATGCGGAATTTCGATGCCCGCATCCTTGGCGGCGTCGATGACAAGCTGGCCTTCCGGAGCTTGACGTTCCATGCCATTGAGCGTGAATTTGATCATCTTAAGCATTGGGAACACGTTTGTTGAAATCATCCGGATACCGAGTGATATAACCTTTGAGCGCCATGCCGACTGTGTCGCCCAGCGCGCAGATCACCTTGCCGGTGATATTCTCACCCACACGCGCGAGATTGGCGACGTCTGATGCCTCGCCCTTCCCTTGAAGCAAACGCTCTAAAATACGTTCAGACCACGAGGCGCCCTCCCGGCAAGGCGTGCACTGGCCGCATGACTCGTGGCTCAGGAAGCGCTCAATGTTGTGGGCAACTTCCACGGCATCCACCGTTTCGTCCAATACGATCATTCCGCCCGCGCCAAGGAAGGTCCCCGCGGCGCGCACGCTGTCGAAGTCAAGGGCGATGTCAAGGTCCTTCTCCAGGAGCGGCGGCATCGAAGTGCCTCCAGGTATAACGCCCTTAAGCTTCCTGCCTCCATTCACGCCTCCGCACGCCGCGAGCGCCTCTCGCAGCTTCACGCCCATGGGGAATTCATAAAGACCCGGCTTCTCGACGCAGCCGGACACGGAGAACACGATGGTTCCACCCGACTTGGGCGTGCCGATATTTGCAAAAGCCAAACCACCTTCATTGACGATGAACGGCAGCATCATCAGCGTCTCGACGTTATTGACGACGGTAGGCTTGCCCATAAGCCCGGAGACCGTTGGAAACGGCGGGGGCTGGCGCGGCCAGGCCTTCTTGCCTTCCATCGTCTCAAGCAAAGCGGTATCGAGACCGGAGATATAAGCGCCCGCGCCGCGCATGAGCATGATGCGGCAAGAAAAATCAGATCCCAGTATATCGTTGCCGATGAGCCCGGCTTGCTCAGCTTCCGCTAGCGCCGCCTGAAGAATATCGTGCTGGTTTTGATACTCGCCACGGATAAAGATAAACGAATCTTGGGCGCCGATCGTGTAGGAAGCGATGAGAAGGCCCTCGATGAGTTGATGCGGCGCGCGCGTGAGCAAAATGCGATCCTTGAAGCAGCCCGGCTCGGATTCGTCGGCATTCACGACGACATAGCGCGGGCCGGGAATCTTATCCACGCTCGGAACCGTCTCCCACTTGAGTCCGGTCGGAAAACCGGCGCCGCCGAGGCCGCGCAGATTGGACTGCTTGACCTCCGCGAGCACGGCGGCGCGTTCTCCGCCAAGGGCCTTCTTGAGCGCTTCATAGCCGCCGAGACGCCTGTACGTTTCCAGTTCATGGAACTTAGGCTCGGCGTCAAAATGTTTAGTGAGTATTCTTGTCATGTCTCAAATCAACTTCATAATCGCTTCTTCCGTCGCCTTGCCCGCGAGGCGATCATTTATTTGCAGAGCGGGGGCATGATCGCAGGCGCCGAGACATTCCATCGTTTCCCAGGAAAACTTCCCATCGGCCGTCGCCTGCTTCTTCAGCACGCCCAAAGCGTCCGCGAGGCGCTTCTCCATCTTCTCTGAGCCCGCGAGAAAGCAGGTGAGGCCATGGCAAATGCCGATGCGCTTTTCTCCGGTCTTCCACTGGGTGAAGGTGGGGAAGAACGTCACCACGCCCCAGACATGATTGAACGGCAAATTGAAAATATTTGCAACGGCGGAAGCGGCTTCCGGCGATACTCGCCGATGCCAATCTTGAACGCAACGCAGGGCCTCGATGAGCCCCATATTCGCGTGCGGATATTGTTTCGTCCACGCCAAAAGAACTTTTTCCTGCTCGGAGGTAAACGGAGACGCGGCCGCTGTCGTGCTCATCGATCGAGCTCCCCGGCGATCATGTTGACCGAGCCGAATGTCGGGATCACATCGGCGAGCTGGCCGCCAACGAGGAGCTTTTTGAGCGCGGCCATTGGGAACAGGCAGGGCGGACGGCAGCGCACTCGATAGGGGCCGTCGCCGCCGTCGCTTACGAGATGAAAGCCAAGTTCCCCGTTGCCGCCCTCGACGGCAAAATAAGTCTCCGCAGGCGGGATCCTGACGCCCCAGGATGACATGATGAGCTCGAAGTGATTCATCAGGCCTTCGATATTGGTGTAGGCGCTTTCCTTGGCCGGCAACGTGATTTTGCGGTCGAGAACGCGCGTATGCGGCTGGTCATTTTTGCTCATGCCATCCAGGGTCCGGTCCACCTTGGCGGCGTACTTGGCGAGCAAGGCGGTGTCGCCGAATTTTCCTGCATCCGCCAGCGCATAAGCGTACTTGATCTCCTGCATATCCAGCGAATGCTTCCCGGCGGGTATTTTCTTCAGGCACTGCTCGACGAGACGCAGGCTTTGCTCGATCTCGGCCATGCGGCACAGATAGCGGTCATAGTTGTCGCCGCTTGAGCCGACGGGAATCTCAAAATCAAGCTGATCGTAGATCGCATAGGGATGCGCGCGGCGCACATCGTAAGCGACGCCGGTCGAGCGCAGGAAAGGTCCGGTGATGCCGAAGGCGATCGCATCGGCGGGCGTGATGACGCCAGTTGCCTCCATCCGATCCATAAAAATGCGATTGCGCGTGAGCAAGGTGTCGCTTTCCGCCACGGCCGTGCGCACTTCCTTCGCGACCGTGGAAAATTTTTCGGCAAAGTCCGTCGGCAGGTCGCCCTTGACGCCGCCGATGCGCGTAAACGAGGTGGTCACACGCGCTCCGGTTAGATGATCGATGAGTTGGTATAAGTACTCACGCGCCTTGATCATGTACAGAAATACAGTGAAGCCGCCCAGTTCCATCGCGGAGGCGCCGACACAGGTCAAGTGGTCGGTCACCCGCGATATCTCTGAAGCGATCACGCGGATATACTGGCCGCGCTCGGGCACTTCGATGCCCGCCAGCTTCTCTGCGGCCAGCGCATAGCCCACGTTATTGATGAGAGGAGAGACATAGTTGAGACGGTCGGTCCAAGGAACGACATTATTCCAGGTCTCATTTTCGGCGTGCTTCTCGAAAGCGCGGTGAAGGTAGCCGATCTCGACGTCCACGTCCACTATTTTTTCGCCCTCAAGCTCGAGCACCAAGCGCACCACGCCGTGCATGGCCGGATGCGCCGGGCCCATGTTCAGCATATAGGTTTTCCGGCTTCGCTCGCTCATCATTCTCCCGTGACCGTCGGCTTTAAAATATTGAACGAAGGACTCTCGGCCTTGTCTCCCGACTTGGGGCCGATCAGCGGCTGGCGCTTGGCAATCGGGTAGTCCTTGCGCAGCGGATGGCCGGAGAACTCCTCATACATGAGCAGGCGCTTGATGCCGGGGCGGTCGGCGAACATGACGCCGAACATATCCCAAACCTCGCGCTCCAGCCAGTCGGCGTTGGGCCACAGATCCTTGACCGAGCGCAAGATGGGCGCTGTGTCGATGGCGCAGTGCGCTTCAATTCGGCCTAAATCCTCTCCCGTCGCCGCATCAAGCTTCATCAATCGGTAGATCACGTCAAAGCGGGGAATCTTGCCCTGAGAGAGGTAATCCACGCAGGTCAGGTCCACGAGCATATTAAAACCTTCGGCCTTGAGTTTGGCGAGTTCCTCGACATTCTCGGCGCTGACCATGTCGCGGCGCGTCCCGCGCAACGGACTGGCGCTCACCGGAACTGCCCCCGGGTCTTCTCGATCTTTTCTTGGAGCATGGTCAAACCTTGTATGACGGTCTCCGGTCGCGGCGGACAGCCGGGGATATAAAGATCAACGGGAATGAGCGTGTCAATTCCCTGAACGGTCGCATAGTTATTATAAAAGCCGCCGGTGCAGGTACAAACGCCGAAAGCCACCACCCACTTGGGCTCGGCCATCTGCTCGTAGATGCGCCGCAGAATAGGCGCTATTTTGTGGCTGATCGTGCCCACCACCATGAGCACGTCGGCCTGACGCGGGGAGAAGCGCGGGAAGCCCGCGCCGAAACGGTCCATGTCGTAGTGCGAGGCGGCCGTGGACATGTACTCCATGCCGCAGCACGCGGTCACGAATGGATACTGAAAAATAGAGTACTTGCGCGCCCAGCCAAGGGCCGCGTCGAGCTGTGTCGTCATAACGCCCGCAGGCGCCCCTTCTCTTCCGGCATTCGCCGATTCCTCGGAATTCAGCGGCATTCGAGCACCCCCTTGCGCCAGAAGTACGCCAGCATCAGCAGGACAAGCCCAATAAAACCAGTGATCGTCAGCATGCTCGCGGCATCGAGGACAGGTTTGGCCAGAGCCCACGGCAACAGAAAGGCCAAGTCCACGTCGAACACCACGAACAAAACCGCATAACGCCAATACGAGACGGTCATGCGCTCATGGGCGGGCGCTAGCGGCGGCAGGCCGGTCTCGTAAGGGAGATCGGCGTCGCCCTGATGTTTGGGACGCGGACCAAACAGGCGGCCGGCATTGGCGAACAGCCCGCTGATTCCAGCGACGACGATAAAATTGACGACAAGCGCGAAGAGTGAGAGTTTGCTCATCTGCTCATCGTTCCCAAGAAATTCAAATCCAGCCAGGGCGTCACGCCAAACGCCAAGATGCCAACGGCGCACAGAATGACAATATACGACCCCGCGCCGGGCGCCGGCGCCGCGCTTTCGGCGTCCTCGAACCAAAGATCGCGCGTCATTCCAAGGTAGTAGGAAAGCGAGATCAAAGCGGAAAGTCCACCGGCGACCGCAGACCACAGGAGGTTGGCATCCACGGCGCGCCACAGCAGGAGGAGTTTTGCGAGAAAGCCGCCCAGCGGTGGAATGCCGCCCAAGGAGAAAAGCAGGATCGTGAAGGCGCCGCACGTTGCGGGCAGCGCGGCACCGTAGCCCTTGAGTTGACGCCGTGTCTTAAGGCCGGAGTGTTTAAGGAACGAAAAAATCCCATTGCTCGTCAAGGAGTATACGCCGAGAAAAAACAAAATGGCGGAGACGCCGTCGGCGGATCGTCCCGAAATTGTCCACGCACCGACGCCGAGAATAAGCAGGCCGGCGTTAGAGATCGAAGAGTAGGCGAACAGGCGCTGAAGTTGATCTTGGCGCAACGCCATGACAGCGCCGACAAGCGCTGTCATGGCGCCGATGGCGGGCAAGAATTCAGCGAAGCGCGCCTGCGGCATCCACTCGCACAAACGCATCAAAAGAAGAACCGCGGCGGATTTCATCGCGGTGGATAAAAATCCCGAGACCTCGGGTGCGGCGGCCTCGTAGACGTCAGGCAACCACCAATGCAAGGGGAATGCGCCGAGCTTAAAGAGCGCCGCCGACGCCATCAGGGCTGCGCCCGCCTGGCCAATGGGCGAGAGGGCACCGGCAGTCGCGAGGCTGTGCGTATCGGCGTAGTACAGGGCGAGGCCCATCATGAATAAAGCGGCGGCAACGCCGCCCGCAAAAAAGTACTTAAGCGCCGCCTCTAATCCGCGTGCGCCCGGCTGAGAGCGCGCAACAAGCAAGTAGGCGGGAAGGGACATGAATTCAAGCGCGATGAACAGCATCGGCAGGTTCGCCGCCACGGCAAGCAAGGACATTCCAAGAGTCGAGCCTAAAAATAAGGCGACGAGAACATCGTCCATGCCGTCGAGCAAAAAAGCCAATGGCAGAGCGCTGAATCCGATCAAAATCTGCCAAGCAATGCTCTTGAAATCACACAGAACGACAGAAGACAGAGCCGGTGAAATTTTCATGGACATGGTTTGAAGGAGCGCCGCCGTGATGGCGGCAATTGCCAGCACCCGAAGCGCTCGAGCCGGGGGCCGCCGAAGAAGGCCAAAGAAGAGCGTTCCAACAACGCCCGTCGCAAGCGCTGCCTGCGGACCGAGAAACATCATCTCACGAGCCCCTGGAGCGCCGGCTCAAACCATGCCAGCCACGGCTTTGGAGTTAGACCGATCCAAGCCATCAGAGCGCAAAGCGTCCAAAGAATGCCGCGCTCGCGTCGATTGAGATCGTGGACCTGTGCGCTGACCGAGTTCGGACCGGCGGGCGCCCAGAAAATCGCTGAAAAGGCGGGCAAGGCATAGGCTGCGGCTAAAATCACTCCAATGAGACCGACAAAGGCCAGGAGCGGCAACGCGGCAAGCATCCCGGACAGCGCCATGAACTCGCCGACGAAGCCGTTGAGACCAGGAAGGCCGATCGACGCCAAGGTTGAGAAGCCAAAGAAGAAAGCAAGAACCGGCGCCCGTACGGCGAGGCCGCCAAAGTCGGCGAGGTCGCGCTTATGCGTGCGCTCATACAGGAAGCCGACCATCAGAAATAAGGCGCCCGTCGTCAGGCCGTGGTTTACAAGCGCCAGCACGCCGCCCGTCAACCCCTGACTGGTACGCGAGAGAATGCCCAGTAGGCAGAATCCAAGATGGGCGATAGAGGAGTAGGCGATCATGCGTTTGAGGTCGGTCTGCTCCATCGCGCATAAAGCGCCGTAGACCGTGCCAAGGGCGGCAAGCCCGCCCAGCAGAGGGAGGGCCTCCCACGACAGCTGCGAAAATAGCGGCAAGACGACGCGCAGCAGGCCGTACACGCCCAACTTAAGCATCACGCCGGCCAGCATGACCGAGCCTGCGGCGGGCGCTTCGGTGTGCGCATCGGGCAGCCAGGTGTGCAACGGGATCAGCGGGATTTTAACGGCAAAGCCGAGTACAAGCCCCCAGAACACGAGCGGCGCTGAATCCCCGAGCGTTTTCGCGTCAAGCACGGCAAGGTCCCATGTCCAAATTCCCGTACTCCGATGATGCGCGCTGACAAGCACAAGCAAAGCCAGCAACAGAAAAACAGAGCCCGCAAACGTAAAGAGAAAGAACTTCACGGCGGCGCGCATGCGGTTCTTGGCGCCCCACAGGCCTATGATGAAGAACATCGGGATCAGGGTCGCTTCCCAAAAAATATAGAAAAGGAATAGATCCTGTGACAAAAATACGCCCGTGAGCGCTGAGGCAAGCGCCAGGAAGCAGGTCCAGTAGCCGGCCGAGACGTCCAGCTCCCAAGACGAAATAACGCAGATTAGATTGAGAAACGCGGTCAGGACAATCAAGCCGATAGAAAGCGAGTCGGCGGACAAACGGTAGGCGATGCCATACGCCCCCATCGGACCAATTTCACGCATGACCGCTAAAGAGCTGTTCGAGCCTTGGCTCCAGGCGATCACCCCGATCACGCCAAGGAACGCCGTCGAAAATGCCAATGCCGCATATTTAGAACGAGAACCGGACAGAGCGCACACCGCGGCACCGATCAAAGGCAGAACCCACAGTGTCGTGAGCGGCATGCTCATCGCAGCGTCCGCCCGAGCAGTATGGCCGTGCCAGTCGCCATCCACCATAGATAGTCGTTGACGCGGCCTTGCGTCGAGCGCGCAATCGCGGCGCCCGCCGCTAGGGTAAAGCCCCTTGTTGCCTCGATTAAGCCGTCCCAGCCCTTTTCGAGCCTGCGGCTGGTCAAGCCGACGATCTGAAGGACGACGGCGACGCATTTGCCCACGACAATCTTCCAGCCAAAATCAGATTCAAATATTGCCTCAATTCTTCCGCCGCGCCAGCGCCAGTCAAAGCTGGGATCTGACATCGTCAGACGCCACGCCGCGAGCGCTCCCAATGCCGCCATGGTGGTTCCCAAACAAGCGACGACCCCGTTAAAAGGCGGCAGGAAGGGCTCGCCGGGAAGATTCAGAATAAGATTAAAATCGGGAAGACCGCTCGGCAAGCCGCGCATGCCGCTGACGATAAAACGCTCGAGCGGCGATTTCAGCAGACCGGCAAGGGCCGCACACAGAGACAGCAACAGCGCTGGGACGAAGAGAATCGGCTTGACCTCATGCGCAGAAGGGGAGCGTTTCTGCTCGGGGCGCGCGCCGCAAAATGTAAGAAAGAGCAGGCGAAAAATATAGAACGCGGAGCCCGCCGTGACGAGCAGCGCCAGCGCGGAAAGCGCTCCCCCGTAGTGCCAAGCGGCCTCGAGGATCGCGTCCTTGCTGAAAAACCCTCCGCAGGGAAAGACGCCCGCAAGCGACAGAGCGGCAAGCGCGAATGCGAGATAACTCAGGCGCATGGTCTTGCCCAGGCCGCCGACGTCATCTACGTTCGCCGTCGGCTGATGGAGGGCATGCGCGATATTGCCCGCAGAGAGAAATAAGGCGGCCTTGAAGAATCCGTGCACGATCAGGTGAAAAATGGCCGTTGCGACCTGGCCGAGGCCCAAAGCCAGCATCATGAGACCGAGGTGGCTGACCGTCGAGTAGGCGAGTATTTTTTTCAAGTCCTTCTTGACGCATGCAAGAATCGCCGCAAACAGCGCGGTAACGCCGCCGATCCAGGCGACAAGCTGCGGCAATTCCGGAACCGCGGCGATCAGCGGCCACGAGCGCACAAGCAGAAACACGCCCGCCGTCACCATCGTCGCGGCATGCATCAAGGCGGAGACCGGCGTGGGTCCTTCCATCGCGTCAGGCAACCAGAAATAAAGAGGGAACTGCGCCGATTTGGCGCATGCGGCCCATATCAGACACGCGCCGATCAGCGGCAATAAGTCGAAAGAAGCGCTGCCGGCGACCTTCAGGTACAGCAGATGGAAGTGCGTGACCTTGAACTGAAGGACGATCAGAAGCACCGCAAGCAGGAGGCCGAAGTCGCCGACGCGATTGGTCAGAAAGGCCTTCAGCGCGGCCTTGCGGGCGGACTCTTTGTGAAACCAAAATCCCACGAGCAGGTAGGAGGCCACGCCGACGAGCTCCCAGAAAAGGTACAGCTGAACAAAGTTGTTGGCCGTGAGCAGGCCGATCATCGCAAGAAAAAACAAGTGAAAGACGATAAAAAAGCGCGAAAATCCCGCGTCGCCTTTCATGTAGCCTGCGGCATAGAGATGGATGAGCGAGCCGACGAAGGCGACCATCGCCAGAACCGCGGAACCCAGGCCATCAATGCGCAATCCGAAATCCACGGCGAATGTTCCGGCCTCGGCCCAGCGGAACAGATTCAAATCAAAACTGCGTCCGAAGTAAACGTTCGCCGCAAGCTGGAACGACGCTGCCGTGACGACCACGCAGGACAGCAGAATAGGGAGATGCGTCCACTCCGGCTTATAGCGGCGCATGATGAAGAAGCTAAACAGAATCGCGGATACGGGCGCTGCAAACAGCAGCCAGGCGGCGACAGGCACTTGCGCTACGCTCACCCTTGCAGCTCCGCCATTCGCGCGGAATCAGCGCCGCAACCACTTCGACTCATGCGCAGTATCAAGGAAAGTCCGACGACCGCCTCGGCGGCTGAGACGGCGATGAAGAGGGCCGCGGCAGCCAACATCTGCGCGTCATTGAAAATTCCGGCGTGATGGACGAGGCTCACATTGATGGCGGCAAACATCAATTCAAGGCCAAGCAACATCGCTAGAAGCTGACGCCGCAAGATGACCATGGCGAGGCCGAAAAAAAACAGAATGCCCGTCGTCGCCCAGACGACCACGGTGAGTTTCAAACAATCTCCCTTTCCGGAGCGATCGCGAGCGCCGCCAGGAACATCAGTAAGGTCACGGCCTCGGTGGCCAGGGCATAGGGTTTTAAAAGCACAGCGCCCAATTGCAGATGAAGAGCCGGGTCCACGGCAACAGCCACGGACGCGCTCCCGCGCGCGAGAATCAAAACGATCTCCGTGACGGCGATTATCAAGATTCCCCAAGCCAACGGCCGCGGAAATGGGAAGTCGGAAAAACGATTGCCTTCCGAGCCGGCCGCCATGATTGTGACCACAACGAGGACCATCACAGCGCCCGCGGAGATCATGACCTGGAGAAGACCCAGAAGCGGCGAGCCGCACAGGATGAATAATACCGCAGTCTGGAGCAAGACAATGAGAAGGCTGACCGCGCTGACATAGAGTGAGCGATGCAGCAGCATCACTCCGGAAAAAAAGGCGGCGACAACACCCGCGACCAGCGCGGCCCAAACGATCATTGCGCGGCTATTTTAGCGATTTTTAGCCACTTCGGTCCAATAGCGCATTGACGAGGCACTCTAGGCCCGCTACACTTCCTGGGTGAAAAAAGTGGTGATCGTTGATGACGATGATGACATGCGCGAACTGATGTGCATGCTTCTGCGCGGTCATTATGAGGTTTTTTCAGCCGCCAACGGCGCGGAGGGCCTTGAAGTCGTCCGCGCGGTTCGTCCCGACCTTCTCGTCCTCGACCTCCTCATGCCCGTCATGCATGGCTTTGAGGTCTGCCAGCGCCTGCGCGCCGATCCGGATTTAAAGGCCACCAAGATACTGATCAGTTCTTCAAAGTCCTACCAGAACGACGTGCGCGCGGCGGTGTCCGAGACCGGCGCCGACGATTACATCATCAAGCCCTTTGATATCGCCGATTTCAACCGCCGCGTCGACGCGATGTCCGGAGGCGCTTGATGCGCGTACGCTTCTGGGGCGTACGCGGCTCGACTCCAACCCCGGGGCCTAAGACCGTTCGCTACGGCGGCAACACGGCGTGTGTCGAACTCACCTGCGGTGTGGAAACATTGATCATCGACGCGGGGACCGGCATTAGAGAACTCGGCTACGACCTCATCAAGCGCGCCGCCGGGGGTCCCGTCAAGGGCCGTCTCTTCATCGGTCATACTCACTGGGACCACATCCAAGGATTTCCCTTCTTTACCCCGCTGTTCCTGCCGACGACAAAATTTAAGATTTACGGAATACACGGCGTCGCGCAATCCTTCGCGGACGTCATGGCAGGCCAGATGCAGTCGGCTTACTTCCCGATCCAGATCCAAGATCTTGAATCAAAACCTGAGTTCCTCGAAATGACGGCTCCGATCCAGGCGGGGCCGGTCAAGGTTACCTACCATTTCCTCAACCACCCCGGCATCACCGTGGGCTACCGCTTCGAGTACGAGGGGAAAGTCGTCGCCTATATCAGCGACCACGAGCCTTACGGCACGCTAAACGCAAAAGGCGATTTCAGCGCCAAGGAAGATACGCAGGTCGCGAAATTCGTCGCGGACGCCGACCTGCTGATTTGCGAGGCTCAGTACACCGCCGACGAATATAAGCTGAAGCACGGCTGGGGCCACAGCACCTTCACGGATATTCTTGACCTCGCACAAAAGGCGGAGGTCAAACGCATGGCTTTGTTTCATCATGATCCGCTTCATGATGACGAAAAGCTCGACGCCCGCCTCGTCGAAAGTCTGGCCTTGATCTCGACGCGCAAGCTCGCCATCAATTGCTTCACTGCAAAAGAAGGCCAGGCGATAGAACTCTGACGCGCCGTTCTGCCCGAACGCGCAGATTTTTTACCGCGTTCTTCAGACCTTCAGGACAAGACGCGCGAGAGTTTCGATGTGGTCTGTCTGCGGGAATAGGTCCACCACGACGAGACGCTCAACCTGATACTTTTTATTAAGAATTTTCAGGTCCCGTCCCAAAGATTCCGGATTGCAGGAGACGTAGAAAATAATCGGGGGCGCTATCTCAAGCAGCGTTAGAACCGCCTTCGCGTGCAAACCTGCGCGCGGCGGGTCCACGACGACCAACTCGGGGCGTAGGTCGAGAAGAGCCGGCAGGAGAAGCTCGACGGCCACGCAATAGAATTCGCAGTTCTTGAAGCCATTGCGTTCGGCGTTGGCCTTCGCGTCGGCCACCGCTGAGGAGTTGATCTCAACGCCGATGACCTTGCGCGCAACGCCCGCCAAAGATAAGGAAATCCCGCCGCCGCCGCAATAGAGGTCAAGCACTATGCCGGTGTTTGGAAGCTCTCGGGTCCAGGAGCGCAGAAGGCCGTATAGCACCTCAGCGCCCTTGGTGTTGGTTTGGAAGAATGAATGCGGAGAAATGCGGTAATCGACCGCCCCGTCGGAGAAATACAAGGTCTCGGTGATATGGCCGGAACCCATGAGTACTTCGATGGAGTCGGAAATCGCGGTATCGGACATTTTACCATTGGCGCCGAGCAGGATCGTCGTCGCGGGATAGGCCTCCAGAGCTGCCTCGATGAAGGAAGGTTTGGGAATCTTGCCGTTGGTCGTGACCAGCATAACCATGCGTTCGGGGCGGTTCTTCGCCTCACGAATGACGAGATGCCGTAAAATACCGTTCTTTTTATGGGAATTATACGGCGGCACCTTTTCCCGCTCGGCCCAGGCGCGTACGGATCTCAGTAGTGCGGCGGTCTCGGGGCTGGGTAAATGGCATTCCTCAAGATTAAGGATCTCGTACCAGAGTCCTTTTGGCTTCATGCCCAGTTTGAGCCACTGGCCTGCGGCAGGCGGGTAGACATCGCCGAAACTGAACTCCATTTTATTGCGGTAGTTCCATTGGTCGGGAGCGCTTATTATTGAAGGCGCTGGAAGATTATCGATGCCGTCTAGGCCGGCGAGCGCTTTCTTTTTCTTTAACAGGAGTTGAGCGTCGTAGGACTTGTCCTGGAGGGAACAGCCGCCGCATGTCCCGAAGTGGCGACAGCGGGCAGCTAAATCAGTTGGAGAACTTAAAATGGCAGACATCGCCGTCTTTGACCGTGTACTCTTTTCCTTCGGAACGAATGAGGCCTTTCTCGCGCAGAGCCGCTTCGGAACCATGCTTGTCGATGTCCGC
>CAZGVK010000110.1:0-3360 GCA_964529095.1 uncultured Elusimicrobia bacterium | reverse complement strand
AAGGTCGGCTACGAGAGGATCCAGGAGATCGAGGACCCCGAACTCACCACCAAGCGCACCCGCGCACTCTACAAGGCGAAGGGCTACTCCGACGACTGGATCGAAAAGCGCATGCGCTCCATCGCCATCCGCGATGAGCTGACCGACGAATGGAAGAAGCGCGGCGTCAAAGAACAGCGCGAGTATGCCATCCTCACCGCCGAGATATCCAAAGCCGCCTTCGGTCTCACGCCCAGCCAGTACGCCGAATTCAAGCGCCTCAAGCGCGAGAACCTCCGCGACCATATGACCGATCTAGAGTTGATCTTCTCGATGTTAGGCGAGGCCGCCACGACCGAGATCGCCCGAAATCGCAGGGTGCTATGTCAGATTAAGGGGCCAGGCCTCAAACAGGTACATTGTCCCGACGTCAGGGACGGAGAAGAGATTGAGCGAACTCTCGACGCGTCGAAATGCAGTGGACTCACACAGCACGAAAGACCGTGCTATGCATCTGGGTCTTGACAGCCGCTTTCAGAAGAGGAGGTCTGAAGAGGGGTCTCTTTGGCGTCATAGACGGCCACCCCGGCGAGCCTCTCCCGGTTGCCGAACTTCTCCACGAGCCGCTGAAGTTTTTCAGAAGGCCCCTTCTGAACAAGAGGCTCCAGGGTCTCATGAAGCCCCTCGGCGAGGAGACGCGAGCGGCGCGCCAATTCATCCTCCTGACGCTGCTTTTCCTGTCCGACCTGGAGATACGCGGAGAAGGCCGCGACCGTCCCGACGGCGACGACCAGCGAAAGAATTAGCCGGAAGGTGATCCGCATCTCGTTTATGCCTCCCGAAAGGCTCTCTTGAGCAGGGGCGGGGCCAAGAATGTGGTCACAACGACCATGCCCACGACCGCTCCGTAAAGAGGTGCTGCGATCACGCCCGAGGCCAGGCCGATCTGAGCGAAGATCAGACCGACCTCGCCGCGGGGGATCATCCCAAACCCAATGCCCAGACGGTTGAGTTTCTGCCCCCAAACGGCCCAGCCGCTCGCCATCTTGCCGAGAACCGCGAGAGTCACCAGCAACAGCGCAAGCAGGATCATCGGGCGATTGCCCGGAACGAGCGGATTGTAGGCCGCGAGCTGGACCTTCGCTCCCACCATGACGAAGAAGATGGGCACGAAGATATCCGAGATGGGCTTCAGCGCCCCGTCGATGTCCTCGCGCTTGTCGGTCCGGGCAAGGAGCGCCCCGGCGGTGAAGGCCCCCACGATCAGCGCGGTTCCCAAGGCGTGAGCGAGCAGCGCCATGGCGAACGCGAAGATCACCGCGGAAGCGATGAGAATCCCGCGCACCCGCATCCGCTGCACGACGGCAACCAGGCTGTTGGAAATGCGCGGCCCGAGCCAAAGCGCGACGGTCAGGAAAGCCAGCGCCAGGAAAGTCGTGCGGGCGACGGACGACCAGGAAAGGGCTCCGGTCGCGGCGACTCCCTGAACCGCCGAGAGGATGATGATGCCGAGGATGTCGTCGATGATCGCCGCGCCCAATATAATCTGGGCCTCGGGAATTTCCAGCTTGCCCATGTCGGAGAGCACCCTAGCCGTTATGCCGACACTCGTCGCGGTCAAGGCGGCGCCGACGAACACGGCCTGCATCCCTCCATAGCCCATCGCCGCCATGAGCCCATAGCCTAAGGCGAACGGCACGGCGACGCCGACGCACGCCACGGCAAGAGAAACCGGCCCGACCTTCAATAGTTGATCAAGATCGCTGTTGATACCCGTCTCGAAGAGCAGCAGGATGACTCCGAACTCAGCCATCAGTGCCAACGCCTGGTCGGCAGGATCGAAGAAGCGAAAGAGCCCCAATCCCAGGACCACGCCGCCCAGGAGCTCGCCCAGAACAGGCGGCTGGCCGCAGCGTTCGGCCAACTCTCCGAAGATCTTGGCGCTCAAAAGAATGACCAAAAGGTCGGCCAGGAAGCCCACCACGTTGACATCATGCATGGCGGAGTTTCCTCACGGCCTGGTTCCTGTCTCTGCTTGCCGCAATCCGGCCTCCGTGTGCCTTTATTGGCCCGGATGGCAAAAAAAATGCGCCGTCCTGGCATACGCCAGGCGGCGAAGTGACCGCATCCTGGCGCGCAGGATGGCGGCCCGACCATCCGAAGTCCTCTGGGAGCGGAGCGACCGCACCAGACCCTTGGAATACTGGTACATATTAGACCATTTCCGACGGGGTCCGTCAAAACCAACTGTGCCTTAGCTCAGAAAAGCGTCACCTTGACAGAAGGCTGTGGTCCTGTTAAACTAGAAGTGTGGAAGTAGGGAAGTAAGCAAAGGGGGACTTATGTCACATCTTATGGTGTCGCCGGTAACCAATAAGGGCCAAGTGACTCTGCCAAAGACCGTTCGTGATGTGCTCGGGCTTAAGGCTGGCCCAGACATGGTCGCCTTCCGCGTGGAACGCAACGGCAAGGTGGAGATCGTGCCCGTTGAGATCAGGGAGAAGAAAGCCTCGCCGTACAGCAAAAATGAATGGGCAAAGATCGGAAGATTGTCCGCGCAGCGCGGGAAGTCGTTTGCCTCCGCCAAGGCGGCGAAGAAGCACCTCAAGAGTCTCTAAGCCCGCGTGCGCTTCGAGTTCAAGCCTTCCTTCGGCCGCTCGCTGAAGCACCTGCATCCAAGAGAGCAAGCCGGCGCCAGGGAAGCGGCGGACAAGCTAATCGACTTCTACAACACCGGAGAGAAGACGCATGGTCTGGGCATCGACCATTTGCGGGGCCCGTTCTGGGAGGCGAGAGCTGGTCTGCGCGTACGATTGCTTTATCGCTGGCAAAAGGATTTGATTGAGTTCGTGCTGGCGGGAAACCACGATGACGTCAAGCGCTTCCTCAGGAGGGTATCATGACAAGTCGTACGAGACAAAAGGAAAGCGGCTTCTCCAAGTACCTGCGTAGAAGCGTGGGCAGAGACCCCGAGTCCCGGGCGCTGTTCCTTGCGGAAGTGAAAGGGTTGCCTGCGGCCTCACGGCGCCGGGTCCTCAGGCACTTCCCATTCCTCAACGAGCGGCCTCGCTAGGTTGCTGTTGCGAGGGAACTATTTTCCGCTCCAATCGTAATTTGTATGATTGCTTAGAAGGCGATTGATTGCTATTTTTCGGCTGAAATGTTTATCGAATTATCTATATAACTTAATCAGATTTCGTCCCTTTAGCTCAATGGATAGAGCGCCTGTAACTGCTACGGGAAGGCGAAAAAGGAAGCGAAGGTAATCCTTTTTTTATGAACGCGGAACAGGCGCGACCGGCGGGAGAGGTGGATTGGTGGCCGTTTACCCGGCTGCTGATCACCGCGGCCGTCCTGGGGCTCGGGGCCCACACCTACTTC
>CAZGVK010000109.1:0-25012 GCA_964529095.1 uncultured Elusimicrobia bacterium | reverse complement strand
CGCGAGAGGGCCAAGAAAAGGCTCATTGCCTTGAGGCTCCCCGAGTGGCAGATTGAGGGCGCGAGGAAAATCGCAAAGCAGAAGAAAATTCCCTACCAGGCCCTGATGCGCTCTTGGATTGGAGAAGGCCTCAAACACGAGTGGCGGCATTTGACTCAATAGCGCTGAAGGGCAGGCAGGGTCTAACATGCGATTCAGCAGACCGCGGCCCACCGCTGAGGTCGCCTCGGCCGCGGCTGCTGACCGTCAACGTTAGATTGCCCTCCAACAGTACAGCAAGTACCCCTTGACAAACCCTACTTATTGTATATACTATTAGTGCCACATGAAATTCGACTGGGATCCAGAGAAAGCAGCTGAAAATCTTGCCAAGCATGGGATTGCATTCGACCAAGCCATCAAGGCGTTCGACGACCCGGATGCGCTTTTCATTGCCGATCCCGTTCATTCGGAGGGAGAAATCCGAGAGAAGTTGCTTGGGGTTGCAGATGACACCGGTATCGTGCTCGTCGTTTTCACTGAACGCCAGGGCGACATCCTTCGGATAATGAGCGCGTGGGAAGCGACGAAAAAGAAAAAACGGTTTTATGCAAAAAAATAATCGGCGGACCGCTGTAATTGCTGACGCCCCAGAGCTCACTCATACCGAGCTTAAGCGCGCCCGGCGGGTTACCCCCAAAGAGACGGAAGCTTTCCGGAGGGCAATTGAGGATAAACTTGGCATTTCTCGTCCACCCCGAATGGGGCGACCGCCAAAGAATCCGTCTGAAAGATATGTGCCAATTTCCTGGAGAACTCCCCCGGAAGTAATGGAGTGGCTCGTTGCCCAGGCACATCATGCTGGTCTTGGAAAATATCAGACGTTTCTTAGTCTGCTACTCCGAGGCATGCTGCGATACAAAGCAGTTCGAGAGAAGAATGGGATCACACTCAAACTTCCCAACTCTGAGAATGTGATCGTAATCGCATCCGAGGAATCGCTCAATCGAGCGGCATACACTAAACGTGCTTAAGGGTTGGCGCAATAATAACTTTGTGAATTTTTGATGTCGAGGCGATACTCTAACAGGCCCGGGCCCATTGCCATATGTATGCTTGTATGTTATACTCCATAGTATGATTAGGACCACGATATTCTTGCCCCAAGATCTTCACGCCAACTTAAAGTACCTCGCGATTGAACGGCGCTGTTCCATGGCTGATCTATTGCGAGAAGCGGTGGAGCAACTCTACAAGGACGACCTCTCCGACCTGCGGGCTGCACGAGAGGCCTGGGCGACTCATTCTAAGGTCGCAGACAAGGGAGTGCCGGCCCGTGAATATTTCTCTAAGCGTTTAAAGAAACGTGTATAAGGTTGAGATCTCAAGAACTGCCCTGCGTGACTTGGACCGGATCAGGGGATCTGATCTTCCCAGAGTCGAGAAGCACGTCATGGGTCTGGAATCAAATCCTCGTCCGTCGGGTGTAAAAAAACTGAAGGATGCACTTCATCGTATACGTGTGGGCGATTGGCGCATTTTGTATGCGATCCAGGATGCCGAGAAACTCATCACGATTCTGCGCGTCTTGCGGCGAAACGAAGGAACGTACAGAAACCTGTAATGCCGCCGAACCAAACTTGTATGAGCGCCGCATAACATCATATGGTCGCAGCAGTCCGCGCGTGCTTGATTTCTTTGAAGGAGTCTTCTTTGGAAGACGCCGCGATGGACCTGGGTGCTACCGAGTGGCAGGCTTTCATGAAAGCGACCTTGCCGCTATCGATGCCCGCGATTCTCTCCGGAGCATTGCTGTCCTTTACGGTGAGCTTCCAGGATTTCGTGACGTCGTTCTTCGTCGCGGGCGTCGGAATCGTGACCATGCCTCTCAAAGTTTACTCGATGATGAAGTTCGGAGTGACCCCGAGATCAATACGCTTTCAGTATGCCTGCTCGCCGACGCGGGAGTGACTTGTCTTCGCCTCGAAAAACAAAATCGTCACTATTAGCCACCCTGTAGACCCACAACTTTAAGACTTTGAGCCAGACCGATGCGCCTCTGGTACCGGACTTCAGGCCTATTCCAGAGATAGGTCCATTGATGGGATCAGCCTGGGTACAAAGGCCCCTCTCGGCTGCTTCAAACAGGGTTAAACTGTTTGCATGCGTCGCATCTTCCTATCGGTTTGCCGTTGGACATTTCCTGCCTGTGCGTTTATCATTTGCACCGCCGCGCTCTTGCGCGCGGCGGTGTCGGAAAATCACAAAGAAGCCGATCTTAATGCGCTCTCACGACTGCGTTCCGCGCAAGAGCCCGACGCTTTGCGCGCAACAAAAGATGACCTCGTCAAAAGGTTCGCCGCTAGCGGGTTCTCCGTAGAACGCCACAAGCTCCCAGGCAACGGCCGTGTTGACGAGAACGTACAGGCACTATTCATGGGGATGCACCATCTACTGGAGAGCCCGTCGCCATGAGGCTCAGAATTTATTTTTTGGCCTTTGCCATAGAATTGTGCCAAGGTGCGCAATCGGCGTGGGCGGCAGCTGCGCCGGATTTGTCATCCGATCCGATTGCCATGGCCGCGGAGGGCTTGGCTGTGAATGCGGCCGCTCTTTTTGACGGGGCAAGCCCCCGCGAGCCCATGAACGGCCAAGCGTCAGTCAATGTCCCGCCGACGCAGACAGGAGCATCTTTAATAAAACCAAATCTTTACGCTTACCCTATTGATATGCGCCTGATCAATTTCCCCGGAGAGCCCGGCTCTCGTCGAACTCAAGATTTTCTAGAGAAGCAATGGGGGCAAGGACAGAAGAACACAGCCGCGCAGGTCGCTCTGAATATGCTCAATTTCCCGCTCAATGTGATCATTCATATATTGGCCGAACAAGTTGCTTCAAGAGTGATCAATTTTATCTACGCCACCTATAATCTGGTGCGGGGAAATTCCAAACAGGCAATCGCTTTTTACCAAGACAGCCTGGTGAATGGTCCCGGCCTTCTCGCCGACGCCATCTCGGATGTTGGCACCCTTGTGAAGCAGTTCTTTTATGCTTCAGCGCCGACGAGTTCCCGCATTCGGCTATGTACAACAAACATCGTGTTGCCTGATAATCTAACTCCAGATCTGCGGTATATGCGAGCTTCATATCTTCGTTTTATCAACCCGATGGTGCATGTAGGAGTGATTATCGATCAAGGACCGCATCGGGGAGGATATGAAACCTTGGACCCGAAAAGCTATAACTACCTTACAAAGGCATCTGAGGCTGGGGGTGATGTCCGCTGTCAGTATGTGCCTCTCATGAGCGGCGAATCCGAATCTCTGGCGATCGAACGACTGGAATGTGTTGATCGAGAATATTGGAATGCCGAATATGGCTTCTTCGCCTATAATTGCGGAGGCTACACCAAGGATATTTTGGAATGGTCGGGACTGGGGTATGCGTTGTATGCCAACCTGGGAATTGGCTCCGATTTTTCGGGCAAGGATATCAAAAATGCGGAGTCGCATCGGCAGAGGATCGCGGGAAAGTGCGACTCGCACATCGCGTCCATTCGGAATATCATTGACGCTCTTGAAAAAGGCCAGGAGATGAATCCCGCTTCTAGCCTGTTCCTATTCAAATCATCTGTTTGGTTTAGTTCCGATGTCATCGCGCAGCTGACTGTTTCGGCAGCCCGCGGAAAAAACGATTTGAATCGGGTCATAATAGTTGCCACTCTCGGCTATTCCAATTCAATATCTTTCAAGAATATAGAGGAAAAATTTGCAGTCTATTCCGACAATTCAGAGGGCATGTCTTCCGGAAAAGAAAACACCGCCAAGCTGTTGCTGAGGGAGATGTTTCGCGGTCTGGATCAAGAGGCGCTTGGCTGGCTCGCTCAAACGGCGCCGTTGCTTTACAAGTTGGCGCGGGAATAGCTTAATTTCTCAGGCGTTATTCTTTCATGAGATTATTCCGTGCCGATCAGGAGATCCAAGATGCTCGCCAGATTCTCTGCAACCTGCTGCATGATTGGTTCCGAGACGGAACCCAGGGACTTGATCATCCTGCGGTTGTCGATTGCGCGGAGCTGGTCTATCATTACGTCGGAATCTTTATCGAGACCCGCTTGATTTCTTGAAAGGTGAACCCGCAAATGCTTTGCCGATCGTTTTACATTCGTCGTCAGAGGACAGACCAGGGTTGATGGATGGTTGCCGTTGAGCAAGTCCGTCTGGACAACGAGCACAGGGCGGATTTTCCCCGGCTCCGTACATTTTGTGGGATTCAGGTCGGCCAAGCAGACGCTTCCTCGCTGAATGCGGATCATAGCCCTTCATCCTGGAATGTCTCGAATTCTCGGAGGGCGGCCAATGATTCCTGCCGAACCTGTTCCGATTCCCGGCGAAGTTCTTTGGCCAGGAGGCGCCTTTCATAAAGACGGTTGAAGAAGCGCAGAGCCTTATTGATGTAGGCGTTGCGGCTTACTCCGACTGTTTGAGCCGAATGATCGACCTTGCGCAGCTCCCTTTCTTCGATTTTGAGCGAGATCAACTTGGTCATGGTATCACCTTAGGTAATACCAAAAACATATCATCGAAGGGCTTTGCCGTCAAGGCGACGAATCAGGCAGAGAGGGGCTCGGAAAGTGCAACAAAATAAATGAGCGATTTCTGACGCCGCTGTACCCCGCCCGGCTGCGTTGCTCAGCACTCACTTTAATGAACCCGCACGAGCCGGCTAAGCAGACGGTCCCGCGTGGAATGCGGATCACGGCCCTTGCCTGGAACGTCTCAAATTAATTTTACGTCCTCGCGAATTTGGGACTTTAAAGCTTCAAGAGACGCAAACCGCCGCTCCGCGCGGATTTTCAAGATGAAGCGCACGGTTAAAAATCGGCCGTAGAGGTCGCCGCGAAACCCGGGGACGTGGACCTCGACGACGCGACGTCTGCCGCCTAAGGGCGCGCGAGGCCCCTCGCGGGTCGGCCGCATTCCGACATTGCAGGCGGCAAGGCGCTCGCCCAGAGTGGTCCCAGTGACGAGGACTTTCCACACGCCGCGCGGCAAGCGCGTGGAAAGGGGGATGTTCAAGTTGGCCGTGGGAAAACCAAGCTTGCGCCCCAGTCCATCTCCGTGCACGACACGACCGCGGATGGTGGTCAATATTTTTTCTTCAGCGCAAATTCGAGCACAGGCAAAGACGCCCTTAAGCGCCGCGCGAGCTCTTCATGGGACAGCGCACGAATGACATCGAGCGGCAAGGCATCGGCGATCTGAAATGGCCCCACTGACTCGCGGCGCAAGGCGGACACCGTGCCGCCGCAGCCTATTTTGTCGCCGATCACCTCGGCCAAGGTTCGCACATAGGTTCCGCTCGCGCAGTGGAGGCGATGTGTCAATTCAGGGGCGCTCCAGGAGAGCGCCTTCCATTCGTACACGGTGGCGGTGCGAGGCTTGATGGGGACTTCGAGCCCGCGGCGCGCATAATCATATAAAGGACGCCCCTGGTGCTTAACGGCTGAGTAGGCGGGCGCGGGCGCTTTAACGACGCCGACAAAAGCGGCGAGCTCCTCGTGAAGATGCTTGAGGTCGAGCGCAGGGATGGGGCGCTCGGCGAGCGTCTTGCCGGTGATATCGCCGGTGTCGGTCTTAACACCCAGTCGAATGGTTCCGGAATAGACCTTGTCCATTCCCTGCAGGCGCGCTTGCAGCTTCGTGCAGGGGCCGATCAAAGAGACAAGCAACCCCGTGGCGAGAGGATCGAGTGTTCCGGTATGGCCGACCTTGACGCCTCTCGGCAATAGCTTGCGCAGGACGACCAGGCAATCGTGCGAGGACCAGCCCGCCGGCTTATCTATTAAGAGCATCCCAGCGACAGGCAGGCGACCAGCATCCTGGCCGATCACCGGCGATTTTCCTTTTCGAGTTTATTAAGGAGATCATCGATGCGCGACGCCTTCTTTGGCGTGATGTCATAGGTGAAGATCAAGTTCGGAATGGTCTTGACGGACACCTTTTTCTTGATGATTTCCCTCAGGTACGGTGCGGCGCGTTCGAGGGCGGCGGCGGTGCGTTGACACTCGGCATCAGTGCCCAGAATCGAGTAGAAGACTTTTAAAGTCTTGCGGTCTTGCGCGAGGTCCACATCGGTCACAGTGATAAATCCGACGAGCCCTGGATCTTTAAGTTCACGCAGGTAGGTGGAGACCAGTTCCCTGTAGAGTTCTTTAAGCCGGGCGTTGCGGTCGTACACCGGCTTATCGCGGCGACTGGCTCAGACGACGGGTACGCGATTCCTTAATGAAGAATTCAAGCAGGTCGCCCACGACTATGTCATTAAAGCCCGAGATTCCAATGCCGCACTCCATGCCCTTTTCGACTTCCTTGACATCGTCCTTAAAGTGGCGCAAGGTGGTCACCTTGCCATTGTAGATAATCTCACCGTTGCGCACCACGCGAATGTGTCCGCCACGCGATATTTTCCCGTCGCGGATCGCCGACCCGGCGATGATTCCGGTCTTGACCTTGAACAGGGCCTTGACCTCTCCCTTGCCGACGACGACGTCGACAATTTCCGGCGCCAATAAACCTTCCAGGGCCGCCTTGACATCCTCGATGAGGTCGTAGATGACCTGATACTTGCGGACCTCGACGCCTTCACGGTCGGCGAGTTCTGCCGCTCGCGGCTCAACCTCGGCGTTAAAGAGCAAGGTGACCGCATCAGAGGCCGAAGCGAGAAGGATGTCGGACTCATTGGCATTGCCGACGGCACCGTGGATGATGCGCACGCGGCACTCGGTCGTGGAGAGGCCCTCGAGCGAGTCGCGCAGCGCCTGCAACGAGCCCTGCACATCGGCCTTGAGCAATATATTGAGATCTTTCGCCTTGGAGGCACCGGTGTTGAGAGCCGAGCGCAGGCCCACGAGCGTCATGTGTTTTTGATGGGCCATCGTCTGTTCTCGGTGGATGAGGCGGCGTTTCTCCGAAATTTCGCGCGCGGCCTTTTCGTTCTCGACAACAGTGAAAGCGTCGCCGGCCTGCGGCGTACCCATGATCCCTAGAATTTCAACTGGAGTGGCCGGCCCCGCAAGGTCAATGCGCTTGCCTGTGTCATTGACGAGCGCTTTGATCTTGCCGTGCGCCAACCCCGCGACGAATGCGTCTCCAAGCCGTAAGGTGCCCGCCTGGACCAGGACGGTTGAGACAGCGCCGCGCTTGGTGTCCATCCTGGCTTCGAGCACCGTGCCGTAGGCGGGACGATCCGGATTGGCCTTCAGTTCGAGTATTTCCGCCTGTACGGCCAAGCTTTCCAGGAGTTTGTCGAGATTTAATCGTTTTTTGGCGGAGACATCAACGAAGATGGTTTTGCCGCCCCACTCTTCGGGCTGGAGACCGAGATTCGCCAGGTCCTGGCGAATCTTCTGCGGGTTGGCGCCCGGCAGATCAATCTTGTTGACGGCGACGACGATCGGAACGGCGGCAGCTTTTGCGTGGTCAATGGCCTCGATTGTCTGCGGCATGATGCCGTCGGTGGCGGACACGACGAGAATGACAATATCGGTGACCTTGGCGCCGCGCGCGCGCATGGCGGTGAACGCCTCGTGGCCGGGTGTGTCGAGAAATACGATGTCGCCTTTGGCGATATGAACTTTATAGGCACCAATGTGCTGCGTGATACCACCCGACTCGCCCTCGGCGACGCGCGCTTGGCGGATCGCATCGAGCAAGGAAGTCTTGCCGTGGTCGACATGGCCCATGATAGTAATCACGGGGGAACGCAACTGAAGTTTCGCCGGATCTTCTTTTTCGGCCTTGACGACCGCGAGTTCTTCTTCTTTATACATTGCGACGACCTCAAGCTCGAAGCCGCAATCGGAGGCGACGACCTGCGCCGCCTCGGTTTCAAGGCGTTGGTTGATCGTGGCGAAGATGCCGAGGAGCATCAGCTTCTTGATGACATCATTCGTCTTGAGTTCCATCTTTTCAGAGAGCTCACGAACGGTGATCATCGATGAAACTTTGATCTTCTTAAGAGCGGGCTTGGCGCTCAGCTCCGGCGGCTTGACCACAGGCACCGAGGCGCGGGTTTGCTGGGGCGGGCGCTGGCCACCGGGACGATGACCCGCGCCGGGACGCTGGCCTGGCAACGGCGGGCGGGAAAAGCCGGGGCGAGGCGCCATTTGCGGGCGAGTTGTGATTGCCCCAGGTCTGAGGATGACCGGCTTCTGTGGGCCGGAGGTGCCGGGCGTAGGCGGCATCGGCGGCAAAGCGCCAACCGATGACTGCTTGGGCGCGCCGAGAACGGCAGTCTTCGGAACAACAGCAACTTCCGGAACTCTGGCAATGATCTGCGCCGGCTTCGGCGGCAGAACGCCGAGGACGGCAGGCTTAGCGGGAGGCAACGCGGCGGGCGCTGGTAGAATGGCAATCGGCGCTGGGGGGACGACGGTCTTCGGGGCCGGCGGCTTTGGCAGCGATGCGCCGGCGGCAAGCCGCGTCACTGTCGGACCGACAGTAGAGACATTGCGCTTTTTGAACAACGCAAACGCGGAAACGAGGTTGGCGCTCGGTGGAGCGATCGATCCTTCTTCCTGCTTAGAGCGTATCTCTGCGATGGTCTTTGACACACCCTCGAGATTTGACCCGGTTTTCTTTGGAGGGATCTTCGCCTTGGAGGGGCCCCGCTTAGCGACCGAAGACTTCTTTGTCGCGAGAGTCTTCTTGGGGGTCTTTTTTTCCATTAATGGCCAATGATAGCATTTTGGCGGGGACCTCTAGGGCGCCAACTTGGCTTTCTTTTTTCCAACGATTTTAGCGGCAGTCTCGGGCAAACTCGCCGTGATCTCGGGGACTGCGTCCTCAGATGTGGACAACGCCGCATCAGCCGCAACCGGTTGCGCCGGCTTGGCAGGCTCGGCTTTAACCTCGAGGGTCCAGCCGGTCAATTTTTGCGCGAGACGGACGTTCTGCCCATCCTTGCCGATGGCAAGAGCCAACTGCTCCTCCGCGACGAGGACTTCCGCGATCCGATTCTCCGGGTCCATGACCTGTACAGATGAGATCTTGGCCGGCGCCAATGCCGCCGCGAGGGACTCCTCGATGCCCTCGGCGTAGGCGATGAGGTCGATGCGTTCACCCGCGATTTCGTTCATGATCGAGCGGATGCGAGAGCCACGCAGGCCGACGCACGAGCCGATTGCGTCCACGCGCGGGTCGTTGGACTTGACGATCACCTTCGCCCGAAAGCCGGGATCGCGCACGATGCGCACAATCTCGATGGTCTTGTCCGCGATTTCAGGAACTTCCACTTCCATCAAGCGCTGCAGGAAAAGATCGGCCGTACGCGAGAGCACGACGGCGGGCCCGCGTTGGGATTTATCCACACGCAGGATGACCGCGCGCACGTTGGCGCCGATATTGTAGCGCTCCCGCCGGATTTGCTCGCGGGGAGGCATCACGCCTTCGGTCTTGCCGAGGTCAACGATGATGCTGCGTTCGACGAAGCGGTGAACAGCTCCGGAGACGACCTCGCCCTCCTTGGGCTTAAACTCCTCGTAGAGCTTGTCGCGCTCAACTTCGCGCACGCGCTGCGACAGCACCTGCTTTGCGGTCTGCGCGGCGATGCGGGCGAAATCAGCGGCAGGAACAGGATAAACCAGTTCGTCGCCGATCTGAGCGCCCTTTTTTATCTTCTGCGCGTCAGCGACGGCGAGCTCAAGTTCGGGGTCGGCGACGATCGCCACGACCTTCTTCGCCACGACGGCCGAGAAAACGCCGCTGTCGCGGTCGATGGTCGCGCGAATGTCCGCGGTCTTGCCGACGTGTTTGCGCAAGGATGAGACGACCGCGCCCTCGATCATGGATAAAATTTCCGCAATGGGAATATTCTTTTCCCGCGCGATCTGCTCCAAAGCCGTCATCATTTCCGATTTGCTCATAAAATCAGTCCTCCTTGAAATCAACCGCCGCCGAGTCGTCGAGCCGGAGTTCGTCGATCATCTCGCGCGGAAAGCTTTTAAGGTCCTGGCCGATCTGAATTAAGACCTTGCCCTCGTTTAAACCTTTCAACGCTCCCGCAAAACGTCTCTGGCCGTTTTCCGGAAGCTTAAGCCGCAGCTTCACGGGCTTGCCCGAAAAACGCACAAAATCCTTATCCTTCTTGATCACGCGATCAAGACCGGGAGAAGAGATCTCAAGCACGTACGATTGAGGTATTTTATCATCCGCATCAAGCAGAGCGCCCACGCGGTCGGAGAAATAGGCGCAGTCGTCAAGCGTTATGGCACCTTGCTTGTCGAGAAAGAGGCGTAACACCCACTGATGGCCTTCACGGCGCCACTGGAGGTCCACCAATTCCCCGCCCTCTTGTTCGATGAGCGGAGTGAGCAGCGTTTCAATTTCTCGAGCGTCCATTTTTAGGGTCCAATAAAAAGAGCGGCCCCAAACGGCAGCCACCCCTTAAGAAAGCGCGCCCCCCAAGACCATGGGGAGCGAACCTTTTCATGGTACCATGAAAGAGGCGTCCTGTCAATTAAAAATTTTTGTTTTGCAGCCCCGCCAACCCTAACCCTTGCTCTTTCAGCATCGCTGCAAGCTTGTCTGCCGCGTCGGCGAGCGTCCAGTTTGAGGGCACGGCGTCGCCGCGCTTCTTGTGCTCGACGCGGCCCGCGTCGAGCATCCGCTTTGAGATCACGAAGCGATGGGGAATGCCGATGAGGTCTATATCCTTGAACTTGACGCCCGGCTTGGCGTCGCGGTCGTCTTCGAGCACGTCGAGACCTTTCGCCTCGAGGGCTTTGACCAGAGCGTTCACCGCGGGACGCACGCGCGCATCCTCAGCCTCGTCGATGACGACGACGGCGCATTGGAAGGGGGCGATCTCGGCAGGCCAGAGGATGCCGTCTTTGTCGTGGCCCTGTTCGATGGCGGCGGCGACAACGCGAGAGACCCCGATGCCGTAGCAACCCATCACCATGACCTGAGGCTTCTGCGCTTTATCCAGATATTCCGCCTTCATCGATTTCGAGTACTTGGTGCCGAGCATAAAGGTGTGGCCGACCTCGATGCCCTTAAAGAATTCCGGTTTACCGCCGCAACGCGGGCAAGGGTCTTCGAGCGTCGCCGAGCGCAGGTCGAAAAATCCCTTGATGCCGGGCAGATCGCGGGTGATATTAAAGCCGTCGGCATGCAGCCCATCCTTGTTGGCGCCGGTCACGCCATTGAGGACGGCGCGCGCCGCAAAATCCGCGTAGACCGCAACACTTTCATGGTTCTGCGGCCCGCCGAAGCCGGCCTTGCAGCCCATGACCTGCTCGTATTGCGTCGGGTTGGCGCGGTACAGGTTCGGCGCGCCGACAACTGAGGCGAGTTTGGCCTCATGAAGCTGGTGATCTCCGCGCATGATGGCGATCACCGGAGTATTCCCGTTGATTATGTAGAGTTGTATCTTAAGAAAATCAGTCAGGGGCCTCCCCAAAAACCCGGCCACGTCTGTCACAGTGGTCTTGCCCTGAGTGTCGAACGTCGATAGCGGTTTAAATGCTGACGCTTCCGGAGCGGGAAAAATGTCTTTGACCTCCGCGCGCTCGATGTTCGCGCCGTAGCCGCATTGGGCGCAGGAAATAACAGTTTCCTCGCCGGTCTCAGCTAGAACCATAAACTCGTGCGAGTGCGAGCCGCCGATAGCGCCCGACTGCGCCTCCACGGGCTTGAACTTAAGGCCGCACCGAGAGAAGATGCGCGCATAGGCCGCATAGATAGTCTTGTAGTAAGCGGCCGCGTCCGCCTCGTCGGCGTGGAAAGAGTAGGCGTCCTTCATCAGGAATTCGCGCGCGCGCATCACGCCGAAGCGGGGGCGGATCTCATCGCGGAATTTGAGCCCGATCTGGTAGAGCATCGTCGGCAGTTGGCGCCAGGATCTGATCTCTCGACGCACGAGGTCGGTGACGACCTCCTCTGCCGTCGGCGCGAAGCAGAATTCCGCGTCCTTGCGGTCCTTGAGGCGCAGAAGTTCCTTGCCATACACGGGCCAACGGCCGGTCTCTTCCCATAAACCCTTCGGCTGGATCACCGGCAGAGAAACTTCTTGCCCGCCGATGGAATCCATCTCCGAGCGCACGACCTTTTCAACCTTGCGCAGCGCCCTCAGCCCCAGCGGCAACCAATCATAAATTCCAGAGGCGACCTTACGGATCATGCCCGCGCGCTGCATCAGCTGCGCAGACACGTTGTCCGCATCCGCCGGGGCCTCGCGCAAAGTGGGAAGAAGATATTGAGAGAGCTTCATGAGCGATGTTATTTCTGCTGCTTGACAGCTTTGGCCGCGCGTTCAACGCGGATGCGAAGGACGTCGTTATAGGTGGCAAAGACGAGCAATGAGCTCAGGACGGCGATGCCGAGCATATTCGCTTTCTCCATGGTGTCATTGGAGGCGCGGCGTCCGCGCAGACCCTCCCACCAGTAGAACGCGGCGTGGCCTCCGTCGAGCAGAGGAAGCGGAAGCAGGTTGAAGAATCCGATCGCCACCGAGATAAAGCCGATCAGAAAGATAAAATCTTCCCAGCCTGAGCGCGCGGCGCGCGAAATCATCTGGAAAATTCCGACGGGGCCGGCCAAGTCGGGGCGTTCCCGCTTAGAGAGCTTGCCGGCGATGATCGTTATCGTTTGCTTGCTCTGCGTCCAGCATAATCTCAGAGCTTCGCCGCCTGCGACAGCAAAGCCGACGGTCTTATACTCGGACTTGGGCATGATGCCGATCAATCCGCGCGTGCCCGTCTCGTCTTTCGTCGGGACGACCTTGATCTCGAGTTTCTTCTCGCCGCGCTCGAGAGACAGCGTAATTTCCTTATCGATAGAGCGGTGGATAGAACTTGCCAGGTCTTCCCAGCCGGTGAGGGGGCGGCCACCAAAGGCCGTGATCTTGTCTCCAATCATCAAGCCCGCCTTGTCGGCCGGCAAACCAATCATCATATTGCCGATGACGGGCTCCTTGGAAGCCTCCGGCATGCCCCTTCCCCAGATCAGCCCGGTGTACAGAGTGAACGCGAGCAAGTAGTTCATCGCGGGGCCGGCGTAGACGATGATCAACCGCCGGTTCCAGGATTGTCCGAAATATTCATCTTTCCGCGGTGTCGTAGCGCCCTCGGCAACGGGATCCTCGCCGGCGGGCTTCACAAAGCCGCCGAAGGGGATAGCGCACAGCGAGAAACGAGTGCCGGCCTTGTCCGTGATACCCAGCAGTTCGGGGCCGAAGCCAAAGGCGAATTTTTCGACGCGCACGCCGAGGCGGCGGCAAGCGAAGAAATGACCGAACTCGTGAAGTACGATCACAAGGCCAAGCGCGAATGCGTTGGCGCCGACGGTTTGCAAGATGGACACTAGGGCGTTCATGGGCACAACTCCTCTGCCTTGGCTCTCGCCCAGGCATCAACTTCAACGATTTCTTGAAAGCTCGGCAGGCCCCCGCTGGGGGAGTACGCCGCCATGGTCTCTTCGATCACGCGCGCAATATCGGTGAAGCCAATGCGTTGACCGAGGAAGGCTGATACGGCGATCTCATCGGCGGCGCTCAGCACGGCAGGCATGCCGCCGCACTGAAGCGCTGCCGCACGCGCGAGCGCCAAGCACGGGAAGCGGGAAAAATCAGGAGCGCTAAAATCAAGCGTACGGGCTTTAATGAGATCCAGCGGCTCGATGACGCGTCCGCCGCGCTCAGGGTAGGTCATGGCGTATTGAATGGGAAGCCTCATGTCCGGAAACCCCATTTGCGCCAGCACCGAGCCGTCTGAGAACTCGACGCCGGAATGGAAAATTGACTGCGGATGAATGACGATCTCGACTTGATCGCGGCGCAGGCCGAAAAGGTTCATGATCTCGATGAGCTCAAAACCTTTATTCATCATGGTCGCGCAGTCGATCGTAATTTTCTTGCCCATTTTCCAGGTCGGGTGCTTCAGCGCCTGCGCGGGCGTTACCTTCGCTAGATCTCCTTTATACGCGGCGAAAGCGCCTCCGGACGCGGTGAGAATCACGCGCCGGATCGTCTTGAGCGGGGCTGCCGCGCGCGGGTCCGCATGGAGGCCTTGAACGCATTGAAAGATCGCCGACGGTTCCGAGTCGACCGGCACGATTTTGGCGTTCCAACGCTCGGCCTCGCGCATGAATTGAGCGCCTGCCATGACCATCGGCTCCTTGTTGGCCAGAGCGACGATTTTGCCGGCGCGTATCGCGGCCAAGAGGGGAGCGAAGCCAACGCCGCCGACGACGGAGGTGAGCACCACGTCGACGTCGGGATGAGAGGCGAGATCGCATAATCCCTCAACGCCTGGGGCCAGATGTTTTGCCTTGCCGTTGAGCCGAGCTTTGAGGTCCGCGCTGGCCTTGAAGTCGAACATGGAAACGGCGACGGCACCGAACTCCACAGCTTGCGCGGCGACAAGTTCGGCATTTGAATGCGCGGCTAGGCCGAAGACGGAAAGCTCATCGGGCGTCTCCCGAATGACATTCAGCGCATTGACCCCGATGGATCCTGTGGAACCTAAGATCGCTATTCTTTTCATCGTAGCGCGTAGTAAACGGCGGGGGCGCAGAGAATATAGGAATCAAAGCGGTCGAAGATGCCTCCGTGCCCCGGCAACAAAGCGCCGGAATCTTTGGCGCCCACATCGCGTTTGATCAGAGACTCGGCCATATCGGAAAGCTGGCCCATCGCGCCGATGAGCGCTCCGATTCCGACGGCCTGTAACGGCGTCGCCATGACGGAGAGCGTCAATTTTTGGAACGCGAGGCATACCAAGATTGCCGCAAGAAATCCTGCCGCCGCCCCTTCCCAGGTTTTTTTAGGAGAGAGCGTCGAAGAGAGCGGGCGCCGGCCGAATCCTTGGCCGGCCGCGTAGGCGGCCGTGTCCATCGCCCAGACTGCGGCGAAGGTTAAGAAGGCCAAGGCTTCACCGTGCGGGCGCAGGTTCCGGATCAAAACGAGGTGGGCGGGGAGCCACCCTGCGAACAGCGCGCCGAAGAGAGTCAATGCGGCACGGTCAAGAGAATGGACGGAAGAGAATATTTCGACGAGCATGATGATCGCAGCGCCGCCGGCCAGTATCAGGGGCAATGGGCCGGAGAACGCCGTGCTTGCGGCCAGAGCCGCGCCGAAGGCGACCGTGGAGATAAACTGCACCGGGCGTCCGCCCAGGCGGAGCATGAGGGCATACTCGTAACAACATAAAGTTGCAATGCCGGTCATAAAAAGCCCGTAAGCCATGCCCCCGGCATGGACGAGGAACAGCATGAGAGGAATTCCGACGAGGGCCGTTAAGACACGCGGAAGAAGCATTTTGTGAGTGTACAAAATCAGCAAGGGATGAAAGTCGCTCCCCCTGTCAGAGAGCGGAGAGCCCGCCGAAGCGGCGGGCCCTCTTCTGGTAGTCGTCCAGGGCGGCGCTGAGGTGCTCTTTGCGGAAGTCGGGCCAGAGAACCGATGTCACATGGAGTTCGGCATAGGCGGCCTGCCAGAGCAGGAAGTTGGAGAGCCGCATCTCGCCGGAGGTGCGGATCATGAGGTCTAGTTCGGGCAAATTTGAGGTGTAAAGATTTCGGGCAAGCGTTGCCTCGTCAAGCGTCTTAGCGCCGGAGGCGAGTGCGTTATTTGCCGCGTCGACGATTTCTTGGCGGCCTCCGTAGTTGAGGGCAAGCACCAAGTTGAGCCCGGTGTTGTCTTTTAGACGCAGGACCGCAACCTCAAGTTCCTTGCGCACGGCGGCAGGCAGCGCAGACAGGCGTCCGATGGCCGAAAGGCGCACATTGTTCTTGTCGAGCTCGAGCGTCTCTTTATTGAGTGCCCAGCGAAGAAGCTTCATCAGTTCTCCCACCTCCGCCGCCGGCCGCAGCCAATTCTCCGTGGAAAAGGAATATAAAGTCAGCGTTTTGATGCCGAGTTCCCCTGCGGCGCGAACGATGGCGCGAACGGAAGCGACACCCGCTTTATGTCCCGCGACGCGAGGAAGACCCCGGGCCTCCGCCCAACGGCCATTGCCGTCCATGATGACGGCGACGTGACGAGGAAGTTTTTCGGGATACAGCGGCACTTAAATTGTGGTGATTTCCTTCTCTTTGAGGATGATCGCATCGTCGATCTGCTTCGTGAAGGAGTCGGTGAGCTTCTGTATTCGTATTTCGAGCCCGCGGAGGTTGTCTTCGGTGATCTCCTTGGCCTGAAATGACTTTTTAAGCTTATTGAGGCCGTCCTGGCGATCAGCGCGCACGCCGACCTTGAACTCCTCGCCCATTTTTTTTACGAGCTTGACAAGATCCAGACGGCGAGCCTCGGTCATCATGGGAAGGTTGATGCGGATCATCTTCCCGTCGTTCTGCGGCATAGCGCCCACTTCCGCTTTCTGCAGGGCTTTTTCAATGTCCTGCAAAGTTGAAGGGTCCCAGGGACGGATCTCAAGCGTCCGCGCCTCGGGGACGGAAACGGCGGCGACCTGTTTAAGAGGGACGAGCGAGCCGTATGCCTCGACCTTGACCGACTCGAGCATCATCGGATTGGCTCTGCCGGTACGCATGACGGACATTTCTTTCTGCATGCGGGCCATGCGCTCCTTCATTCCAGATTCCATTTGCGCCAGAACGGCAACGGCGACATCAGTGGTCATTGTTTTACTCCGAGGTGATAAGAGTGCCGACTTTCTCCCCGGCGACAGCGCGGGCGATATTGCCCTTGACCGCCAGGTCGAAAACGACGACGGGCATCTGATTTTCCATGCACAAAGTCAAGGCGGTGGTGTCCATCACTTCAAGCCGTTGCCTGATGCTGTCCATAAAGGTGAGCGTGTCGAATTTTTTGGCGTTCTTGTCCTTCTTGGGATCGGCGGTGTAAACGCCGTCCACCTTAGTGGCTTTAAGCACAATTTCGGCCTCAATCTCCACCGCGCGCAGTGCGGCCGCGGTGTCTGTGGTGAAATAGGGGTTTCCCGTGCCGCCGGCAAAAATCACGACGCGCCCCTTCTCAAGGTGACGGATCGCCTTGCGGCGGATGTATGACTCGGCGAGTTTGTTGATCTCAACAGCGGTTTGTACGCGCGTGGGAACGCCGACCTGTTCGAGCGAGTCTTGCAACGCGAGCGCGTTGATAATAGTCGCCAGCATGCCCATGTAATCGGCCGTCACTCGCCCGATGGCCTCGCCTCGATCCTGCGCGCCGCGCCAGATATTCCCGCCACCGACGACGATGCCCATTTCGAGGCCTTGGTCGACGGCAAGCTTGATCTCCGCGCCAATGAAAGACAAGGCGTCTGGTTTAATGCCATGGGCGCTCTCGCCGCACAGAGACTCCCCGGAGAGTTTTAGAAGGACCCGCTTATACTTCTTGACGTCTGACATCGCCGATGAGCGAACGATTATTCGCCCAGTTGATAGCGAACGAATCGCGTCACCGCAATCGGCCCGCCGAGCTTGACGCCCGTGGCCTTCACGAACTCGGAAACGGGCGTTTTGTTGTCGCGGATCGAGATTTGATCGAGCAAGCACCATTGTTGATAGAAGAGCTTATTAATCTTGCCTTCGATAATTTTTGGTATTGACGCCTCGGGTTTTCCCTCTTTGCGCAGAATTTCAGCATAAATTTCCTTTTCCTTCTCGATGTCGCCAACGGGAACCTGGGAGCGATTTAGATATTTGGGGGAGAATCCGACAATCTGCAGGAGCAGTTCCTTTGCAAGCGCGGCCACGTCCGGCGACTTTGCGTCCACATCATTGGCGGTCTGAATCTCAATGAGAGCGCCCTTCTTGGCGGGAACGGCCATGTCGGTCTGGTGGGCATAGCCGGCGATGAGGCCCGGATTCTTAAGCTCGAAGCGGTCGAAGCGGCGCAGATTCATGTTTTCGCCGAGCTTGCCGACAAGCGGCTTCACAAATTCCATGTTGGCGGCGTCGACGTTCAGGAGCTCTCCGACCACGGACTTCGCGAGCAAAGTCTTCACCAGGGACTGAAAATCAGGGCCTTTGGCGACGAAGTCGGTCTCGGAATTGACTTCAACGATAGCGCCCGCCATGCCGGCGATTATAAACGCCACCGCTCCTTCCTTGGTCGTGCGGGCAGACTTCTTGGCCGCGTCGGCCATTCCCTTTTTGCGCAGGATCACCAAAGCGCCGTTATAATCGCACTGCGCCTCGTCTAAGGCGCGCTTGCAATCCATCATTCCTGCGCCGGTATTCTCGCGCAGGTCCTTGATCATCTGGGTGGAATCGAGGGTAGGCATGGGAAACTAGGCCCCCTGCTGGACTGGTTCTTCAGGGGCGTAAATCACATCCGCAGTCTGAGAGACTGCGGCAGTTTCAGCGGCGGCGTCAGCAAGCATCTGCTGCTCGGCGGCGGCGACTGATTCCGCATTTCGTGCCGCCTCCAGAATGCTCTTGCCTTCAAGAATTGAGTCGGTGACAAGCGCGCAGAAAAGCTTGATCGATCGAGCGGCATCGTCATTCCCCGGAATCGGATGATCGATCAAGTCGGGGTCGCAGTCAGTGTCGCAGACGGCGACGATAGGAACACCCAGCTTGCGGGCTTCCTGCACGGAGAGATCCTCTTCCACAGGATCAACAATGAATACGATGTCGGGCAAAGCGCTTAAACCGCGCAGGCCGGAGAGGTTGCGCGTGAGTTTTGACATCTCCTTATTCAGGCGCGAGACTTCCTTTTTGGGAAGCACGGCAAAGATGCCGTCAGCCTGCCACTTTTCTATTTCCTCAAGGCGTTTTACGGATTTCCGTAAAGTCGCGAAATTGGTCAAAGTGCCGCCGAGCCACTTCTCGCAGACATAGGAAGCGCCCGCGCGCTCAGCCTCGGCGCGCACGATGTCCTGAGCTTGCTTCTTGGTGCCGACAAAGAGAAATTTCTTGCCGGCTGCCGCCTGGTCGGAGACCCACTGCGAGACCTTTTTTATCTCCTTAGCTGTTTTCTGCAGGTCGATGATGTGGATGGCGTTGCGCTCGCCAAAGATGAATCGAGACATTTTCGGATTCCAGCGACGGGTCTGATGACCGAAATGCACGCCGGCTTCCAGCATGGCCTTCATTGAAACATTGATCATGAGCGGGTTTTAATCCTCCAGGAACGGCACGAGACCGGAATTCTAGCAAATCCTTGACGGAAAATATTAAGGATTATTCAACGCGCGTGGGAGCGCAAGCGCGCGGGCATGCGCCCGCCACTGCGTCTCCAGCAGAAGCATATTCCTCAAACCTTCCTCCACGCCGACAAGAGGGATATGCGGCAACGCAGCCCGCACTTTCCCCGTCATCAGGCTGCTTCGCTCCGGACGCGCGGCGGGCGTTTTAAATTCACCGGGCGGCATGATCTTAAGCAACGACAAATCGAGGCCGAATGCGCGGGCCGCGCGCTCGGCGAACTCGGCTCGGAAAATCTCCGCTGCTCCGACCACATGAAAAATCCCGTTCGCTCCGGCTGCGACGAGCGCTACGGTGATCTCCGCCAAGTTCTCGACATAGGTCGGGTTGTAGCGTACGCCGCCTGCCACGCGCAGAGGCTTGCCGTTGGAGAGATTATGCCGCACTTGGAGGACAAAGTTCTTCGGCGTCTTCTGCCAGCCGTACGCGCCGGATGTCCGCAGCACGAGATTCCGCGGGTCGGCGGCAAGAACCGCGCTCTCAGTCTCCACCTTCTGCCGTCCGTACTCATTAATGGGACACGGAACGTCTTCCTCCGCGTAGGAACCTTTGACGCCGTCGAACACGTAATCCGAGGAGTAAAAGATCATGCGGGCGCCAATGTTCCGCGAGGTTCGGGCCACATTGAGCGTGCCCTCCACGTTCACCCGGCGCGTCTCTTCAGGGTGCAGTTCGCAATAGTCCACGCTCGGATTGGCGGCGGGGACGGCGACCACGGCAGGCCGGTATAAGTTCAGGAGGGCGTCGACCTGGACGGAGTTTTGCATATCCAACTGCAACAATCTGCCGGAGGTGGGAGGATGGCGGGTCGTAGCCACAACCTCGGAACCTTGGGCGGTCCAGGCGCGCAATAAAGCGTTGCCCACCAAACCGGTCGCCCCGATGACCATGACTCTCTCTCCCATGACGTAAAAGCCTATCAAATCCAAGATGCGCATCTTGTTAGGGTTGGCGCAATAATAACTTTGTGAATTTTGGGTGTCGAGGCGATACTCTAACAAGGCGCGAGAAGGGAGCATACCGATAGGTATGTGACCGCCGAGCAACGCAGTTAGAGTGAAGCATCGGCATCCAAAAACACATAGTTATTTTTTCGCCAACCCTTATCCGCAGGGCCTACGCTGTGGGGGCCCTAAGACCCAGGCGCTTGGCAACGCCTCATGGTATGCTGAAATCATCGATCACAAAACGACCTGTCCGACCCGTGTTCTGGCCGTCGCAGCCCTTCTTGGGGCTGCGGGGTTGTCGTCCGCTCAGGATCCTCGTTCCCGTCATCCGACCGCAATGGGTGACGCCGCTATGGCCGTCGCCTACACGGGAAGCGTTGCCAACTTCGGCAGTCTCAATCTTCTGTTCGACGCGGCCAAACGTTTACCATCGGAGGTTGCATTGCCCGATCCCAAGGCTGGAAAGCCGTCGTTGCCGCGAAGGCTTGAAACCCTTTATAGGCGACCCGCCGCCGCAAGTCTTCACCAGGAGCTCGTGGTGCCGATCCCTCAGGTGACACCGGCTTATCGCCGGACCTTTATGCTCATGCTCGCCAACCCGGAGAAGACCGATCGTTGGGATGATTTGATTCTGCGCTACGCGCACATCTACAAGCTCGACTCCCGACTCCTCAAATCCATCATGGCCGCTGAGTCCGCGTTCAAGCCGGAAGCCATTTCTCCTGCCGGCGCCCGAGGGCTCATGCAGGTCATGCCGGCCACCTCTGCGGGCATGGGGATCTCCGCCGAACAACTCCACATACCGGCGCCTGGCGTCAAGGCGGGTGCTGCCTATATCCAGGTCCTCTTTAAAGCCGCTTGGCGGATTTTTAAATTGAAGGGAGTCCGTTACACCGACGCGCCGGCATGGGTCGTTCAGCGCGTGATTGCGGCCTATCACGCGGGTCCCCAGTTTCTGACCAAGCGCAGCCTCGGTCGCGCGACCCGCTCCTATGTCCGCAAGGTCATCCTCTTCTACCACTCCAAGGTCACCGACCTGCGTCGCCCCGCAGAAGTCCATCTTGATTTGCCCGCATACAGCCAGGTCGTAGGTCCAAGCGGCATGATGTATTAAGAGTTGGTGCCGTTTTGCTTAAATATCATCCATGAAGAAGGCTCTCATCACGGGCATCACCGGGCAAGATGGCTCTTATCTCGCCGAGCTTCTCCTTAGTAAGGGCTACGAAGTTCACGGCATCAAGCGTCGCGCCTCCCTTTTCAACACGGACCGTATCGATCACCTGTTTCAGGACCCGCACGAAAAAAAACTGCGCTTCATCCTGCACTACGGGGACATGACCGACTCCTCCAGTTTGCAGCGTGTTCTTCAGATCGTGAAGCCTGATGAGGTTTACAATCTCGCCGCGCAAAGCCATGTCGCCGTCAGTTTTCAAGAACCAGAATACACCGCCAACGCGGACGCGCTCGGGACTTTGCGCCTGCTCGAGGCGATTCGCACTCTCGGCTGGTCGAAGAAAACAAAATTTTATCAGGCGTCGACGTCGGAGCTTTTCGGCAAAGTGAGCGAAACACCTCAGCGCGAGACGACGCCTTTTTATCCACGCTCGCCCTACGGCGTGGCAAAACTCTATGCGTACTGGATCACGGTCAACTACCGCGAGGCGTACGGCCTCTATGCGTGCAACGGGATTCTTTTCAATCACGAGTCGCCGCGGCGAGGCGCCACGTTTGTCACGCGCAAGATCACGCGCGGCTTGGCGCGCATCAAGCTCGGCCTCGACACGATGATCTGGCTCGGCAACCTCGACGCTAAACGCGATTGGGGACACGCGCGGGATTTCGTCGAGATGATGTGGCTCATGCTCCAGCAGCCGAAACCGCGCGACTATATCGCCGCGACAGGCCGCCAGAATTCCGTGCGCGAGTTCGTGTCCGCGACGGCCGCAGAGCTCGGCTTTGACCTCGTTTGGAAGGGCAAGGGCGCAGGGGAAAAAGGGGTGGATAGCAAGACAGGCAAGACGCTTGTTGCGCTCGATCCTCGTTACCTGCGTCCGACCGAAGTGGACACCTTGCTTGGCGATGCGACGAGAGCGCGCAAGGATCTCGGGTGGACTCCGCGCGTCAGCTTTGCCGATTTGGTCCGCGAGATGACGCGGGAGGATCTGGCCATCGCCGAGCGAGAGGCGCTCGTCAAGAAAGCCGGCTACCCAAGTCCGCCCCACGCCGCCGACTAGCGCGAGTTTATCTGCACCTTTCCCCACTTCTGCTGCTGTCGTCCGAAGAGCGATCAGCGCTGACCGTAAAATCCTGCTGCCTTCCCGCATTTGGGACACCTCAGACGAGCCCCGCAGGAGTCATGGCCGGGTCGACCGGTTATGCGACATCCCCGCGAGCTAAAATTTCACGAGGCTGTCGCATATCCAGAGGGTCAGGCGGTTCAAAAACACCGCCATGGAATTTAAAAATTAGTATATCTTTAAATATTTTTAATCAGTCTGTCCGGCAGGCAGACCACCCTGGGCTCGGGATATGCGACAGTCTTGACCGCTCTTCGAACTTTACGAGGGTGTCGCATATTTCCAAGCCTTCGGCCCAGGTTTATACCGCCGTCCCTTGCCAATTCCCTCAGGAACCAGCCATTCCCCTTCAACGAGCCGCCTGGCTCGGCGTAGGGCGGCTTGGCGGTCGACCCGCCAGATGTCTCGCAGGTCCTGATTGGTAAGGGCCCCTCGCTCGGAGAGTTCCGGCTCCAAGCTTTTGAAGTCCTTGGGAGCAGGCGGTTCCTCAGGGCTCAAGATATAGACGCGTCCGCCTTTCTTCTCCGTCTGGACCACGCCCTTGCGGATGAGGGCCTTGATGTCCTGGGATGCCGTGTAGATGTCGAGCCCCGCCAGCTTCTGGTAGTCGGCGCTGGTGAACTTTCCGCCGCGCTGTCTCGCCAGGACGAGCAGCCGAAGTTGGTTGGTCGAAAGCGCGCGGTTCTTGAACTTGGCTAGCCAGGTGCTGGTTTCTTCATCCCAGACCGTGGAGTTACGCAGGGAGACCGTGATGAATCCCTGCGGCTTCTCCGCGAACTCAGGCTTATGCAGGCCGCTGCCTTCCATGGCCTGGAACATTCTGGGCACGCCCTCGCCCACTTCCCGCATCAGCCCGATGATGACCATGGAGCGGACAATGAGAGGGTTACGCGAGGCGTGGCCGCCGGCTCCTTTGCTCAGGATGTCCAGGGTGATCGGTGGGGCCAAGCTCCCTGGGGAGACCACCTCCAGTCGATCATCGTAATGGTGAACTTCCACCGGCGTACCGCGCAAACCGTAGTCTCGATGCGCGACGGCATTGACCACGGCCTCCTGCCAGGCGAACTGCGGGTATTCTTCATTTTCAGAGAAGAAAAGGTCATGGAGCACCTGCCGTTGGCCGATGTGCGGCTTGATCGTCTCGACAACCTTCTCCGAGAGTTCGGCAAGCGGGGCCGATATCCTCTCCCGCTGGATGATGTTGAGCTTCGTGCCATGCTCGCGTTGAGTGCCGCGGAAGCGAATGTATTCGACATAGGCCTTCTCATGCCAACGTTCGGGGTCCTTGGCAAAAAGCAACAAGGCCGCGAAGCTTAACCGCACGTCACCGTTCTGCGGCTCCGCCAGGCGCAGCTCGATAAGAGCCTGCTTGGCGGCGATCCCGGGCCTAAATTTCTCAGCGACTCGCTGAACGAGGTCCTCGCGCAAATCCGCCATGCCAGCGCCGGGGACGAAAGCGTGTTCGGTCAGGCTTTGCTTCTTGAGGGCCTTGGCATGGGCGATCCAGTTGGCGTCCATGGGCATGTTCTGGTCGTGGTCGCGGTAGAGGTATCTGCCGGCGGTCGTGTGGTGGGTGACAAGCGACGGGCCCGTCTCAAAAAGAAGAACTTTCTGACCGCCGCACAGGAAGATTTCCGATTTAGCCGAGAGCGGGGGATCGATCCGGGACGAAGGTATCTCGATGAGTTTGGCCAACTGCTTGTCGTTGAAGGGGAGGCCGGAAGACGTCCCGTCGTCGTCAAGACCGATGACGATTTCCCCGCCGTCCGCGTTGGCAAAAGCGACCAGGGTCTCGGCGATCTCAATGGCGATCTTCTTCAGCGGGAGTGGCTTGGGCGTTTTGGTGCGCTTGTTGAAACAGGACTTGCGCTCGAGGAATTGGCCTTCGGGAGCACTCGCGCCGGAGCCAGGATCATTCTTGATCTTTTGATGAAGCCATGCGAATTGTCTAGCCCAGACCTTGCCCTGATCTTCCCCAGTCGTTCCGTATGGGAATTCCTTCGATTCCAAATCTCTCGGATTATAGATTTGGCACAGAATTTCATACATCTTCTGGGAATCGATTAATCGGACGATCTGATCATACTGCTCGCGTCGGATTTCAGATTTGAGGGGAACACCAGAGTCCGCAGACCAAGCAGTAGGGACAAAGAAGCTCATAAATTCAGGACTCCTGACCTGTGGCCAAAATCGATGCAACATTCGGAGCCTCGTAACGCAGGCGTAACTGGGTCCCAGGATACATGATTTCGGTCTCGTTCAGGGCCGCGCACAGATGTCTCACGGCGGCGTTGCTCCGCGGATTGGCCATCCCATGAAGGCGGATCCGCAGCACTCCCTCCCGCTCGTCCGGAAAAATGTCGGCCGGCGTCCGCAGGATCTCAGCCACAAGGGCGCGGCCCTCCTCCTCCGTGCGGGCGTACACTTTATCGTTGAGTAGCCCCACGAGCGCTGTCTCCGCGCGGTAGGCCAGCATCTTGATCGTGTCCGTCAGATGCTTCGTCTCAGGGTCGAGCTTCACGATCGGCGGCCCCTCTGCGTCGACAGCCGCGATCCGCTCGGGCAGGGCACTGATGCGCTTCTTGAGGCGGCGGTATTTGTTTCTGAGCGCACGGATCTC
>CAZGVK010000108.1:0-21170 GCA_964529095.1 uncultured Elusimicrobia bacterium | reverse complement strand
GGAGCAAAGATTGTGGGCGCTCTTCATTGACCCCTGAACGTTTACGAATAATGAGCATGAGACTGGAAGGAGTGCCTGTGGACATTAGTGGCTACAGGAATAGTTGGGACGTTGGCGCGCGAACAGGGGAGTGGAACTGATTTCCTCGAAGCTTTGGGAGCACCACAGGGCATACAGGACGTGGAATCAAAAACTGTAATGAACCCGCCACTGCTCACCACCGACAAGTAGCACCAATCGCTAATGAGTATAATTTCGGCGAGCCTATGAGCCTTGACAAAATTGAGCTTCACGGATATAAGTCGATCCGCGAACTAAAGCCGTTTGAAATGAATCCGGGCATCAACCTCTTGATCGGCGCCAATGGATCCGGCAAAAGCAACTTCATCAAGTTCTTTGAGATGTTGGGTCACATCATGGATCCCAACAAGGGCTTACAGAATTACGTCAGTAGTCGGGGAAGATCAGATGCGTTCCTCTTTAGAGGAACGCAGACTACTCCCGAACTCAAGGCACACCTATGGTTCGGGCTGAACCAATATGAATTTTCACTCCGGGGAGCGGCCGATCGCTCGCTTTATTTTTCACGCGAAGACGCTCCGTTCAACGGTCTGTATTATGGAAAAATCATAAACGCCCAGGGGACGGGCCACCTGGAGAGTGGGCTCGTATCAAAGAAAGTTCCCAGCAGCAGTGAACAATGGGTGGTGAGCACTATTCGAGATTGGCGGCTTTACCATTTTCACGACACTTCACCCTCCGCCCCAGTAATGGGTGTCTGCAATATCGCTGATAACGAAACGCTGCATGGGAATGCAGGCAACCTGTCTGCATTTTTAATGCGTTTATCCGAGCGGAATAAGGATCATTACCATCAAATAGTTGAAACGGTCAGGCAGGTTGCTCCCTTCTTCGGGGAGTTTTCCTTACGCGATCTTTCTAACGGACAAACCCAACTACTCTGGAAAGATCGCTATTCGGATCTGACCTACTATCCTCACCAAATTTCTGATGGCACGCTGAGATATATTTGCCTAGCTGCTCTTCTCTTGCAGCCCAATCCGCCTTCTACGATCATTATTGATGAACCAGAACTTGGTCTGCACCCCTACGCGATAAAATTACTTGCCAGCCTGCTGCATCAAGCTGCCCAAAAAGTGCAGTTGATTGTTTCAACGCAATCCTCATTACTGCTGGATGAAATTGGACCCGAACACGTGGTGGTTGTGAATCACAAGAATGGCGAGACAACCCTGGAACGACAGGCTTCTGCCCACCTCAAAGACTGGCTGAAAGAATATACGCTTGGCCAACTGTGGGAGAAGAATGAGCTTGGGGGAATCCCTTAATGCCCTGGATTCGACTGTACATGACAGTCGAGGGACATACTGAGCAACGATTTGCTGCCGATCTTCTTACCCCCCATCTAGCACAATTCGAAATCGATGTGCGGCCGCGCCTGGGCATCACTAATCGCAAACTAGGAAGACGGGGTGGGGTTTTGGATTTCGCCAACATCCAAGGAGATATCACCCGCTTAATGGCTGGAGATCAAGCGGCTGATGCTCGTTTCACGACCATGCTGGATTTGTATGCCTTGCCGCACACATTCCCAGGCTGGGTAGCAGCTGCCAAGAAGCCGAATCCACAAAGCAAAGTAGTTGCACTTGAGAGTGCTCTTGGCGCAACGATGAAAGACCCGCGCTTTATTCCATATATTCAACTCCATGAGTTCGAGGCGTTGCTCTATTGCGATTTGGAGCAGCTCGCCAGAAGAATAAACGATTCATCCGCACCGCTGCGTCAACTCAGAGACTCCGTGGCGAGACTTACACCGGAAGAAATAAATGAGGGGGTAGCAACCGCCCCCAGCAAACGAATTATTCAGCATGTGCCCGCATACGAAAGTCAGAAGATTCGAGTAGGCGCATCTACGGCAGTCGCGATTGGTCTTCCTGACCTTCGAACGAAGTGCCCTCACTTCAATAAATGGATCGGCACTCTTGAAGCCCTAAACCGGCCCTAGCAGACTTTGGTTTCGATCACATTCGTCCAATACAAATAGCTGTCCATAACCGCGCCGACCTCGCCCGCAGATTCAGCCGCACTTCCTCCGCTGACGCCTTCCTCAGCACCGCCAACGGCCCCACCCATACGCCGGCCTCCGTCTGCTCCCGCAGCCGCCTTCTCCACAAGACGCTCCTCACAGAGTGAAGCGTCAGCAGCGCCATGGTTGGCGTGTTTCGGCCAGGAACACTTTTGCCCCAAGTACTTCGCTAAACCGAATTCGCGCCTTGCCGCCATAAATTCATTTATTTCTTTACGCTTCCTTAATTGGGCGCGAGTTCGATGCCGACCGGGCAATGGTCGGATCCCGCGGTCTCGGGCTCGATAAAGGCGCTCTTGAGGCGGGGGCGCAGATTCTCGGAAATGAAGAAGTAGTCGATGCGCCAGCCGACGTTGCGCTCGCGCGCGCGGGACTGCTGGTCCCACCACGAGTAATGTCCCGGCCCTTTCTCGAACTCGCGGAAGGTGTCGATGAAGCCGGTGGCGAGCAGGCAGTCGAGCCAGCGGCGCTCCTCGGGCAGAAAACCGGAGATCGCGCGGTTTTCCTTGGGGCGCGCGAGATCGATGTCTTGGTGGGCGGTATTGACGTCGCCGCAGATCACGATCTTGTCGTCGCCGCGCCGGCGGTAGCGCGGGATGACCTCGTTGAGGAAGGATTCGTAAAAATCCAGCTTAAACTTGAGGCGTTCCTCGCGGGCCTTGCCGTTTGGAAAATAAATATTAAAGAGCGTGATATCGCCGTGCCGAGTGACGAGAACGCGGCCTTCGTTGTCAAAGGCCGCCAGGCCCAAGCCGCGCTCGATTTTTTGCGGCGCTTGCTTGGAAAATGTCGCCACGCCGGAATAGCCTTTTTTTTCGCCCCAAGCGAACTCGCCGTGGTAGCCGTGAGGGTTCAGCGCGTCGGGCGTCAGTTGTTCCGGCTGGGCCTTCGTTTCTTGCAGGCAGACGATGTCGGCTTTTTCGGCCTTGAACCAGTCGCCAAAACCCTTTTTGAAGACCGCGCGGATCCCGTTGACATTCCAGCTTACCAGGCGCACGGCTATTGAGCCTTGACGGCCTCGTACACCGGCGTGCCCGTGGAGTTGGCGTAGTCGCGGAAATGCTTAATGAGCGACTTCGTGGTCGGACCCGCCAGGCCTTTTCCGATGATGCGGCCGTCGATCTTGACGGCCGCGATGACCTCGGCGCCCGTGCCGGTCAGGAACACTTCATCAGCGCTATAGAGATCGTAGCGTGGGAAGTTGCGTTCGACGACCTTCATGCCGAGCTTGTCCGCGCACAGCTCCATGACGACGTTGCGCGTAACACCCACAAGGATGCCGGCGGAGGTCGGCGGCGTGAAGATTTTCCCGGCCTTGACGTAGAAGATATTATCGCCGGAACATTCGGAAACGTGGCCCGTCGCATTGAGAAGAATCGCCTCCTGCGCACCGGCGGCGGTGGCCTCGGCACGGGCGAGGATGTTGGCGAGGTAGTTGAGAGACTTCACGCTGGGAGTGACCTGATCGAGGCCCTTCTGGCGGATCGTCGAGGTGATGAGCGTGAGGCCTTTCTCGTAGAACTCCTCGGGGTACAGCTCGATGCGGTCGGCAATAATGAATATCGTCGAGCCCTTTTTGCACTTGCGCATGTCGAGGCCGAGGTCGCCGACGCCGCGCGTGACGACGAGGCGGATGTAGGCATCCTTTAGATTGTTAAGACGGACGGTTTCGACGATCGCCTTCTCGATCTCCAAGATCGGCATCGGCAGCTTCAGAAGAATCGCGTTGGCGGACTCGGCTAGCCGCTGCAAATGGTCATCGAGACGGAAAATGCGGCCGTTATAGGCGCGGATGCCCTCAAATATCCCGTCGCCGTAGAGGATGCCGTGGTCGTACACGGATATTTTGGCGTCGTCTTTGTCGTGGTATTGGCCGTCGATGTAGATCTTCATAAATAATTCCCGGATAGGATACAAAACTTAGACGAGGCGGCCGTCGTTCATGCGGAGGATCCTGTCGGCCAAAAGCGCTGCCGGCTCATCATGCGTGACGAGCACGACCGCAGCGCTTCGCTCGCGCGCGATGCGGCGCAGGTCTGCGAATACGCGGTCGCCATTTGCGCGGTCGAGGTTGCCCGTCGGCTCATCGGCCAGGATCACCGACGGATTGTTGATTAAGGCGCGCGCGATCGCCGCACGCTGGCGCTCGCCGCCCGAGCTTTGCGCGGGAAATCTGTTTTTCAGGGATTCGATGCCGAGGGACTGAAGCAAGGCGGCCGCGCGCGCGGCGGCGCTTGCGGGGGGTTCGGCGGACAGGCCGTTGAGCCGCGCCAGCTGCGCGGGCAGCAGAACATTTTCAAGAAGAGTGAATTCCGGAAGCAGCGAATCAAACTGGAAGACGAAGCCGATATGCGCGCAGCGCATCTTTGCGCGCTCCGGCTCGGCAAGGTCGGCGGCGGCGCGTCCGCGGATGATCAAAGTGCCCGCGTCGGGTCGGTCCATGAGGCCGAGCAGATTGAGCAAGGTGGATTTTCCGGAGCCGCTGGGTCCTATGATCGCGATAAATTCGCCGGAAAAAATCTCAAAATTGACGTCGCGCAAGACCGTGACGGCGGAGGCTCCGCGTCCGTATGTCTTGCCCACGCCGCAGACGATGATCGCGGGCTCAGCCATGCTTAGCCGTAATGGATGGCCTCCACCGGATCGGCTTTCGCGGCGCGAGAAGCGGGATACACGGTGGCAAGCAGAGAGAGCAATAGCCCCATGCCGGCCACGGCCGCCATATCTTTCAGATGCACATCCACGGGCACGCGCGATAAATAGTAAATATCGGCCGGAAGATCGACGATTTTAAAGTTGCCGATCACCCAGCAGAGGAACATGCCGAGCGTTAATCCCATGACGACGCCGGCTCCGCCGATGAGAAATCCTTCGATCAGGAAAATGCGGCGGATGAGGCCGGGGCCGGCGCCCATCGCCTTGAGCAGGCCGATGTCGCGCGTCTTTTCCACCGAGCGCAGAATAAGAGTCGAGGCGATGCCGAGAGAGGCGACCACGGTAATTAAAGTTAGGATGATGAACATCACCGCCTTTTCGAGCTTGAGCGCCGCAAACAAGGTGGAGTTCATCTGCGCATAGGTGCGCACGAGCTTGTCGAAGCCGAGGACGCCGCGCAGGCGGCCTGCCGCAACATCGGCATGGCTGAGATCTTTTATCTTGATGCCGACGCCGGAGGCGCCGGCATCAATGCCGAGGAATTTGGCGGCGGAGGCGATGCTCATCCAGGCGACGGTGCTGTCATATTCGTAGTAGCCGGTCTTCAGCGTGCCCGCGACGCGGAATTTCTTCATTTTCGGTAAAAGTCCCAAAGGAGTCGCCATGCTCTTGGGGGAGACCAGGACGACTTCGTCGCCGATCCGGCATCCGAGATGGTCGGCGAGTTCGCCGCCAAGTATAATGCCGCTAACCCGGCTGGCGCTGAGATTTTCCCAAGAGCCGGAGGTGAGCTTTGCGGCGAGATCATTGACGGCGAATTCGCGCTCCAGGTCAATGCCTTTGACGACGACGCCGATTGAGCGGTCGAAGGCGGTGAGAATGGCCTGGCCGAGGACAAACGGGGCCGAGGCCTCGTAATCGGGATCGGCCCGGATCTTCATCGTGGTTTCCTCGACATCGCTCGCTGAGCGCGCGCCGAAAACGGTGATGTGGGCCTGGGCGCCGATGATCTTCTTCTGGATGTCGGTCTGAAATCCATTCATTACTGATAAAGTGGTGAGCAGGGCCGCAACTCCCACGGTGACGCCGGCCACGCCGATGAGAGTCGTGACGACGGCAAATAGGCCTTTGCGCTTGGCCTTGAGGTAACGCAGCGCGATGAAGAGCTCAAGCGGCATGACGATCTATTCTCGTTTAAGGGTTGGAAACAGGATGACATCGCGAATCGAGTCACGGCCCGTGAGGAGCATCGTGATGCGCTCGATACCGACGCCGATGCCGCCCATGGGCGGCATGCCGGCTTCCATCGCCAGGATAAAGTCCTCATCGAGAAGGTCGGTTTCGGCGTCGCCGGCCTCTTTTTGCCGCATCTGCTCGCTGAGGCGGTCGCGCTGATCCTGGGGATCATTGAGTTCGGAGTAGGCGTTGGCGAGCTCGACACCTGCGGCAAAGCACTCGAAGCGTTCAACAAGAGACGCCGTTGTCTCTTTCAGCTTTGCCAGCGGCGTGATCGCCGCGGGGTGGTCGAAGAGAAAGGTCGGCTGCTGGAGCAGGTCTTCGATCCGGGCCGCGATGATGCGGTCGAAGATTTTAGCGCTGGGTGTTTTCTCGTTTGCGGGAACATGAAGCCTCAGGGCTAGATTTAACAGGCCGGCGCGGTTGAAGCTCTTGCCTTCGAGAACGTTCTCGAGGGGCTCGCCACAGCGATCCTTCCACACCTCGGGAAGGTAGAGGCGTTTAAACGGGGTGTTGAGGGAGATCTTCTTGCCCAACCACTCGACCTCGGCGACGCCGCAGGCCTCGGCGCAGGCGCCCAGCAAGGTTTCAAAAAGAACGGCCATTCCTTCATAGTCGGAATAGGCCTCGTACGCTTCGAGCATGGTGAACTCGGGATTGTGGCGAGTGTCGAGGCCCTCGTTGCGGAACACGCGGCCGATCTCATAGACGCGGTCAAGACCGCCGATGACGAGCTTCTTAAGATAGAGCTCGGTGGCGATGCGCAGGACCATGTCCTGGTCGAGCGCGTTGTGGTGAGTGTGGAAGGGGCGCGCTGAAGCGCCGCCGGCTTGGCCCAGAAGAATCGGGGTCTCCACTTCGACGTAGCCGCGCGCATCGAGCACGCGGCGGATGGCGGCGACGATCTGAGCGCGCTTGATGAACACCTCGCGCGAGGCGGGCGTTGCGATGAGGTCCAGGTGCCGCTGACGGTAGCGGAGTTCGACATCTGTCAGGCCGTGCCACTTTTCCGGAAGCGGACGCATGGCTTTGGCGAGCAAAGTCGCTGATTCAACGGCGACGGTGGGCTCTCCGGTCTTGGTGATGAATAGAGCGCCCGAGACCGACAAGAAGTCTCCGACGTGCAGGTCTTTCTTCACCAAGGCAAAAACGCTTTCGGCGAGGGCGTCCTTCTTGAAGTACACCTGCGCGCGTCCGGAGCTGTCGGCCAAGCGCCCGAAAACAGACTTGCCCATGTCGCGCAGTTCGACGAGGCGGCCGGCCAGGGAGACCTTCTCGGAGGAGTGGGCCATCGGCGCAACGAGCGCCCGCCCCAGGCGCGCGACGCAGGCGCAGTCGTGCGAGCGGCTGGTGCGGGAGGGGAATGGGTTCACGCCGCGGGCGCGCAGTTCCGCGATTTTTTCTTTTTTGAGAGCGATCAGCTCATCGAGGCCGTGTCCTTCCGCAGGGAGCTGATCGGGCATTTTATTTCCCCCCATGAGAGGCGAGAATGCCTGCGATCAGCTCGCGGAGCACCTGCGGATCGAAAGGCTTTTGCACGTAGGCCGCCACGTTCGGCGCCATCGAGAAGAGGTCGCGCATCTCGGGCCCTCGGGCGGTCAGCACGAGGACCGGGATATTCTTGGCGCGCGCCTCTTCCTGCAGGCGCATGTTGAGCTGGTAGCCTCCCATCACCGGCATCATGATGTCCAGGACGATGAGATCGGGAAGAGGGATTTCCGGCTTGACGGGATCGAGGCCGATTTTGGCCAGCGCCTCCTTGCCCTCGTGCGCGGCAATGACCGAGTGCCCGTCTTTTTCAAGAGTGAATTTCACCAAAGTCGCCACGTCGCGCTCATCTTCGACGACCAGTATCCGTGCCATTGCCGCCGATTCTATTAAATATTAGGCCTTCTGTTTTTGGACAGGCAGCCTTAAACAAATCTGCTAGAATCATGCGACAGCATGGGTTTCAGTTTCCCTGCGGAGAATGAATGGCTGATATCAAGAAGCGCATCCTTGTCGCCGATGACGATCCGGATCTTCGCGATCTGCTCGTGATGGACCTTACTCATCAGGGTTATGGGGTTCTTTCGGCCGCCGACGGCAAGGACGCGCTGCAGACCGCCCTCAACGAGCCGATCGACCTCATTCTGCTCGATGTGATGATGCCCTACATCGATGGCTACCATGTGGCCTATGAGCTAACCAACAAGCTCGGCGCCAAAGCGCCGCGCATCATCATCATGACCAGCCGTGACACGGTCAAAGAGAAGGGTATCGCGCTCATGAGCGGCGCCAACGAAATATTGCAGAAGCCTTTTGAGATGAGCAAACTCCACGAGCGCATCGCAGCGCTCCTGGTGTAAGACGCCTAATGTGCCGGATTAAATTATGAAAAAAATACCTTCGTTATTGGCCGCATTTCTCGTCATCGGAATCCCCGTCCTGCGCGCCGCGGAAGCCCTCTCTTCCGAGGTGAAGATAAAGCGCAAGGCTGCGGTTGCGCAGTCCGCGCGCGACGGCGGCGTCCAGCCGGATACGGATGTCAACGATGCGCCGACGACCGCGGTGATCGATAATTACGGGTATTCCGCGCGCTCTCGCTTCTACTCGCGCGGGGGCATCCTGCAATACCTCGCGTTCGGCGTGTATCCGGGCATCAGTCTCGGCGCCTCCGTCGCAGTGGACGGCCTGATCGGCGATGAGCGGTATGTGCGCATGCGCGCGCCGACGGCGCAGGTTAAGTATCGTTTTTACGAGGGCGACAACGAGATGCCTTCTCTTGCGGTCGGCTTTGACGGTCAGGGGTATCTCTACAACGCGGGTACCCGCCGCTTCAACCAGCGCCAGCGCGGCTTCTATTTTGTCGCGACCAAGGAGCTGGGCGCGTCCGGCCTCCAGCTGCACCCGTCCTTCAATATCTCGGATTTTGACTCGAACGGTATTTTTGGAGCTTTACCGCTATCGATCAACATCCGTGACATCGCTTCTATTCTGCTCGAGTGGGACAATATCAACAATTGGAGAGATTCGCGCGTCAACATGGGATTGCGCTCGTACCTGACCCCCAATTGCTCCGTGGATTTCGCCGTGCGCTCCATCGGAGCAGGCGGCTTCTACGGCGACGGCTCGCCGAAGGGGCCCGAGCGCATCGTGCAGATCAAGTACTCCAACAGTTTTTAACGTCTGACCCCGCATCGATCATGTCTAAGAAAATCGCGATTCTCACCGGCGGCGGGGACTGTCCTGGACTTAACCCCGCCATCCGCGGCGTCGTCCTCAAGGCCCGCAAGCTCGGCTACGACTGCCTCGGCGTACAGGAAGGCTGGAAAGGCATGATTGACGCGCGGGTTCAGCCGATCGGCCCTGATGACGTCCGCGAAATAGTAGGAAAGGGCGGTACCGTGCTCGGCACTTCGCGCACGAACCCCTACAAGAAAGAGGGAGGAGTCGTTGCCGTTCTGGAGACCTTTAAAAAACTAAATCTGCATGCGCTCATTGCCATGGGCGGCGAAGACACGCTTGGCGTGGCAAACAAACTTTACAAGGACCATCAGCTGAACGTCGTCGGCGTTCCTAAGACGATGGACAATGATCTCAATGCGACCGATTGCACCTTCGGTTTCGATACCGCGGCGACGCTTGCCATGGAGGCTGTCGCGCGCCTCCTGGACACCGGCCGCTCGCACCGCCGCATTATGGTTCTTGAGGTCATGGGTCGCCACGCCGGCTGGGTGGCCCTCTATGCCGCGATCGGCTCAGGCGCTGATTACCTCTGCCTTCCCGAGCGTCCCGTCGATATCGCCGCTATGTGCGCGAAACTGAAAATCGCGCACGCGGCGCGCAACGTCGCGATCGTCGTCGCTTCCGAAGCCGTGGACATCCCCGGCGAAAAAAAGGAGGAGGCGCTCGATGAGTTCGGGCACATGATCCTCAAGGACCGCGGGGTCGCCGAACGCCTGACTCGAATTATTGAGGCGGAGACTAAAATTGAGACGCGGTCTGCCGTTATCGGTCATATGCAACGCGGCGGCCCGCCCACTCTTTTTGATCGCATTCTCGCCACCCGCGTCGGCGTCAAAGCTGTCGAGCTCGTTCATGAGGGCAAGTTCGGCCACATGACAGCGCTCGAAGGCAACGTTGTGGTCGCCGTCAGCCTTGAAGCGGCGACCAGCAAGCTCAAGACCGTGACGCAAGAGTGGCTTCAATTTTCGGACGATCTCATCTGATTCGATCGGAGGACTATGGGTACGGATAAAAATGCCGTTGAAGATCAGCGATTCCAACGCCGGACCGTTCTCGTCAAGCGCGCGCTCCAGCTCAAGTACATCGGGATGGTGTTTTTGAGCGTGCTTGTCGCTTCGCTGATCGTGGGCGGAGATGTTTACTACTCGCTCATGCGCGTGATGCTCATGGAATGCCCGTCGGTCGCCGAGAGCGTCGTGCAGTTCAACAATGTCCTGTTCGTCAAGGTGGGACTTTATCTGAGCCTCATGCTCTTGATCTCTCTGTACGTCTCGCATCGCTTCGCGGGACCTATCTACCGATTTGAAAAAAGCTGCCAATCTCTGGGCGCGGGGGACCTGACGCATCGCGTTTCCTTGCGCATCGGCGATGAGCTCATGGAGCTGCAGGAGGAATTTAACGGCATGGCCGCATCTCTGCAATCACTGCTCCAAAAAGACCGCAATCTTGCCCGGCGCCTGTCCGAGCGGGTAGAGGACATCGCCAAACATCTGCCTTCCGACGCCAGGAATTTATGCGACGACCTCAAGGCTCTTCGCATCGAGCTCGACCATTTGACTCAATCGTTTAAAGTCTGACCTTTTCCCGGCGCTCAAATGAATAAATTTATCACCGCCGCTCTGTGTCTCGCTCTTGCCGGTGCGCGATCTTTCGCGCAAGGTTCCGCGCGCCGCGCCCCCGAACGCGTGTACACGCTCGAGGACACTTTGCGGTTATTGCGCAATGATCCTAAAATACAGTCAGCCGAGCAGGACGTCATCATTGCTTCAGCGCGCGTCAGCGAGGCGCGCCTGCGTTTTCTGCCCGACATCGGCTTGCAGGCCAGCGGCACCAAGTACGACGCGCGCTATCCTTACGCATTGTCTCCCGAGTTTCGCAGCTTACTTCTATTCCCGGGCGCTTCAAGCGAGAACATATACTCCGGCCGCGCCTATTTCAACATACCGCTCTATGAGGGCCGGCGCACGTTGAACACATTGGGCCTTGCCCAGGCTTCGGAGAAGCAGGCCTTGTCCAACCGCAATTCGGTCAAGATAGACGCGACTTTGCGCGCGAAAGAGGCTTTCTACATCCTTCTGCTGGCGCAGGAGCGCGCGCAAGCCTTCGATCTGCATCTTCAGGGCAGCGAGCAAGCTGTTGAGAAAGTCGACCAAGGACCTTGGGAACGCATTGAAGTCGAGGCCGCGCTCGGTCGAGAGCGCGCGCGTGCCGCAGAAGCGAAGCACGCGCTCGACAATGCGCGCCTGCAGTTCCTGAATACATTGAGTCTTGAACTTGACACCCCATTTCGCTTGCAGGGTTCTCTTGAAACAATCCCGGTGACGGCGGAAGTGGAGAAAGCCGTGATTTGGGCCATGGAACTGCGCCCCGAACTTCAGTCGCAGGCCTATCGCGTGCAGATGGACGCAATTGGCGTGAACCTGGCGATCGGTCGGCGCAATCCGACCGTGTTTCTTTCCGGCAACTATGAACTGACCGCCCAGCGCTTCCCGCTTAAAAACAACAACTGGGATGTGACGCTCGGCATCAGAATTCCTTTTGCCTACGATTTGTGGAGCCAGATCAAGCAGAAGCGCGCCGAGCAGCGCCAGGGAGAACTGGCTCGCGCCGAGTTGCAGGACCGCGTGCGCCTTGAGGTCCGCCGGGCTGCGGAGACCTTGCGCTGGTGGCAGGAGGAGTGGCCGCGCCGTGAGAGCCAGTGGAAGAAGGTTGCGGCACTTTACGACACGGCCTCAAGCCAGCCGGGCCCGGCGCTTGCGCGCTTGCGCGCCCGCGAGGGCGTCCTGGAGCTGCGCCTCGACGCTCTTTCCGCCGTCATGGAGCATCTCTTGGCCCGAGCGCGATTTGATCGCGCCGTGGGCCGGGATTCGCATTAATGATCGCGGGGCTGCTGGCGCTCGTTCTCGCCGCCCCCGTGTTCGCCGCCCCGGATCTGTCCGCCGAGGCTTTGCTGCGCGATCACTTGTGGCATGAAATTCGCCGAGCCCCGGTCAATCGCCGTCTCAAAGTCGGACTTGTGCTTTCCGCGGGATCTCTGCGTGGCGTCGCGCACTTCGGCGTGATTCAAGTGCTGGAGGACGCGGGTTTTCCGATCGACTCGGTCGTCGGAACCTCGATGGGCGCTGTCATAGGATCTTTATACGCGTCAGGGGTTCCGATCAAGAGAATTCGCGAATTCGCCTCAACGATGAAGGTCGGAAACGGCGACATCCTGACGTCGGCGAGCCTCGTCTCTCTCTTGTTGTTCGACAAGCTTCTTTCTTCCGAGAATATGGAAATCATGCTGCGCCAAGACATCGGCGACATGCGCTTCGACCAGACGCTCAAACCCTTCGCCTGCGTGGCGATGGATGTGTACACGGGCGAGGCCCTCATTTTTCGTGATGGCAACGTGGCCGTCGCCGTGCGCGCAAGCATGAACCTCCCCGGCATCTTCCGTCCGCTCGAGTACCGCCACCGCTTCCTCGTCGACGGTGGCGTCGTGAACTATATCCCCGTTGACGCCGCGCGCCTTCTCGGCGCGGAGTGGACGATCGCAAGCGTCACTGAAACGGACTACACGACTTCAAGGCCCAAGAACGTCCTTGAAGCACTCCTGCAGGTCATCGATATCCGCGGCGCCTACCTCTCGCAGGAACAGCGCAAGCAGGCGGATTTTCTCATTGAGCCGCCCGTCGGTGACATCGGCATGTTCGAGGATCACCGCGTCGCCGAGGCAATCGAAAAGGGCGTTATCACCGCGTCTGCGCGCCTGGAGGCGGCGAAGGAAAAATTAATCCTGGCCTCTATGGAAAAATTAGCCGGTATTTGGATCTTAAGGAAGGGGCAATGAATCTTTTCCTTTCTCTTCTGCTTCTTGCGGCCCCTGCCGGTGCCTGGCGTCTATGGGGAGAGCCTTCGGATAAAAAGATACACCCGGCTCAGGAACTGTCCGATGCGCGCAAACCTAATGAGGTGCTGGCGATGCTCACCCCCGACTTTCTCCAGACTTTGCGCGGCACGGATTTGCGGCAGGCCTATGTCCTATTGGGCGACAACCTCGACTCGCTCGGGCATGTCGACAAAGCGCTGAGCGTCTACCAGATCGGCGTGAAGCTGTTTCCAAAGAACGTCGATCTGCTCACGCGCCAAGGCAACCTGCTTCATCGCACTGGTCTTGATGAGCAGGCGCGGATTTTTTACCTCAAAGCGCTTCTCTATGAGCCAAAACACTTCGGCGCCCATTTGGGCTTGGCCGAGATTGACCGCCGCTTAGGCTTCCTCGATCGTTCCTCGGCCCATTACGAAACGGCGCTTGAGACGACCGATAGCCGCGCAGACGTGTGGCGTTCCTACGCGGAGACTTTGCTCGCGCAGCGGGAGTGGGAGACGGCGGATCTTGCCATCGCGCGAGCCAACTCCATCGATCCCAAGAATCCGGAAGGCAAGATACTGACCGCCTTCGCGCGCCGCGCTCAGGCAGACATGGCGGGCGCGTTTGCGGCCCTTGATGACGCCCTCGCTCTAGGGGCCGATATCGGCGCGCGCCGCGCTAAAGCTCTATGGCTCATTGAAGCCAATCGCTATGCCGAGGCCCGAATTGAGGCCGATCGCGTCATCAAGGAGTCCGCCGATGACGACGTGGCGCTCTGGGTGCGCGCCCGCGCGGATCTCGCCGGCGGCCTCCCCGCGCGAGCGCTTCTTGAACTTTCACGGTTGACGGCGCCGACGCGCTTTGACTTCTCCGCGAACGCGGCGCGCGGTCTGCGCAAGGCCATTTCCGCGCCGCAATGAAGCTCTCTTTCTGGAAACTCTCGGGGGCGGGCAATGATTTTATTCTTCTTTGGGGCCTGCCCCAGGGTAAATCCGGCGCCGCCTTGGCGCGGAATCTCTGCAACCGCCGCTTGGGAATCGGCGCGGACGGCTTGCTCGTTATCGCTCGCCGATCCGGGAAAGTCCATCTGGATTACTGGAACGCCGACGGATCTTCCGCGTTTTGCGGCAATGGCGTTCGCTGTGCGGCGCTGTGGGCTGCGGCGCAAGGCTGGCTTCGGGGCCCGGAGTTGACGATTGACACCAAGCGCGGACCATTGGCGGCGCGCCTGAGCGGGCAAGGCCGCGCGGAAGTGTCGATGCCGGCGCCGAAGAATTTACGCCTTCGGCGATTAGACGCGCCTATCGGCGAAAAATATTTTCCGGCGCATTATGTCGACACCGGCGTTCCCCACGTCGTCGTCGTCGTTCCCGCCATAGAAGCAATTGACGTCGTCGCTGCCGGCCGCAGTCTTCGATTCCATAAAGCGTTCGGACGCATGGGCGCCAATGTCAACTTTGTCGAGATTGCCGGCAATATTTTACATGTGCGCACCTATGAACGCGGCGTTGAAGAGGAGACCCTCGCCTGCGGCACCGGAATTGTCGCCTCCGCATTTGTCGCGCGCATCCTCGGTTTCAGCGGCTCGCCGGTCAAGGTGAAGGCTCGCGGCGGATCTTTGTTTACAGTTTCTTTCCTTGATACTCCGCGCCTCGAAGGTCCAGGGGCGATCATTTTTTCAGGAGAAATTTCTCTATGAAACTCGAAGGCGCCTATGTCGCTTTGATCACGCCCTTCGACGACAACGGCTGCCTCGATGAAGAGGCCTATCGCCAGCTCATCCGCATTCAAATTAAGCGCGGCATCCGCGGCCTCGTGCCCTGCGGCTCGACGGGCGAGGCCGCGACCTTGACGCCCGAGGAGCGCCGCCGCGCCATCGAGATCGCCTGTGAGGAGTCGCGTGGAGAGGTCGCGGTCATCGCCGGAGTGGGCGCGAATGCGACCTGGAAGGCGGTCGAGCTCGCGCTTGAGGCCGAAAATCTCGGCGCCGACGCTTTGCTCGTGCTCGCTCCGTATTACAATAAGCCGACCCCTGAAGGAATTTATCAGCACTTCCGCGCCGTCGCGCGCGCCTCTCGCCTGCCGATCGTCGTGTACAATATTCCCGGCCGCACCGGTGTCAACATCGCGCCGCAAACCATTGCGCGCATGGCTCGGGACATGCCGACGATCATCGCCGTCAAGGAATCGTCGGGCGCCCTTGACCAGGTCTCCGAGATTTTGACCTTAACAAAGCCGGACTTCACCGTGCTCTCCGGGGATGACTCGCTCACGCTTCCAATGCTGTCTGTCGGAGCGCGCGGCGTCATTTCCGTCGTCGCGAACATCGCTCCCAAGCAGGCGCAGGCGTTATGTTCCGCCGCGCTCAAAGGCGATTATAAAAAGGCCGCCGCCATTCATCTGAAACTCTTTCCGCTGGTCAAGTTCTTGTTCATCGAAACCAATCCGATTCCGGTCAAGGCGGCGCTTGCGCTGATGGGCCTATGCCGTCCCAAACTCCGCCTGCCGCTCACCCCGCTGTCGCCGGAACATCAGCGCGCGCTGAAGAAGATTCTTCGGGAATTCAAGCTTATTGAAAAAATATCATCCAGGTCTTAAGGCCTGAATTTGCATAGGCCATCAACCACCGCAGATCCGGGTCTTAGGAACCCGTGTCAACTCATCTAATAGAGGATCACAGAATCCCATCGTCTGATTTTTTTTGGAATAGATGCTTGTCAGAACGCCCCACTTCTGTTATTCTTGGCGGGTCGTCGATATGGCAATTAAGGAGATGAGCATGATCTATCAAGTAAAGAGAATCGACCCCTATTGGTTTAAGCACCCCGTCCTTTCGGTCATTATTTTTCTCGGCTTTGTGGCAGCGCTTGCCGCCGGCTTCGCCGATAAGCAGAAGATCGCCATCGCGGCAGGCTGCATCGCGGGCGTGGCTGTCATCGTCTCCACGCGTCCGGCGATCACGGGCACGGTGATTCTTGTCGGCCTCCTTAACGGTTTGATGACCTTCGTGATCTCGCCGAATGCCGCGAATATTGGCTTGAAGGTGTGGGAGAGGGCCATGTCGGTCGTCTTCTACGCGTTGTTCTACGGGGTCATCGCCGGCGGCGCGGTCATCCTGCTCGCGGCCATCTATAATTTTTTCGCCGCGATCAGCCCTCAGGGGGGCTTCGGTCTCGAGCTCGAGGATGCGAGCGGCGCCGAGCAGTGACGGACCTATGAGAACCAGCGTCATCTACGGCTCGCGCGAGCCTAATCGCGCGACCGTCATTCTCGAAGCGATCAAGAGCGCCGGGATGTCGGTCGCGGTCGCCCAGCAGGCCAAGGAAATTCAGGGCCTGTTGGCCCATCGCGGCTGCGATCTTCTGATCATCGGCCCCAAGCTGATTGATGAGGATGGAATCGATTTCGTCAAGCAATTGCGTGCCAAAGGTCCGGCCCGCCAGATGCCCATCATCGCGCTCGTCGAGCATGCCGATCAGCCCGCAGTCGTCGCGACCGCATCCAAGCACGCCTATGCCTTATTCGGCCGCTTGGGGCCGGCGGCGCCGGCTCAGCCCGCAACCAAGGACAAGGTCTCCCTGCGCCTGGCATTCTTCCAGGCGGGCGCTGATGAATGCCTCTCGCTCAACTGGGATGTGGCCGAGTGTCTTGCGCGCATCAAGGCGGTGCTTCGCCGCACCCAGGTGAATGCCTCCGAAGAAATCATCAATATGGGGGAGATTGAGCTTAATCTGACGAGCTACACCCTTCATATTTCCAAAAAGCGCGTGCCCCTCACCTCGAAGGAGCTTGACCTGCTTTACGTATTCCTGAGTTCCGCCAATCGCGTGCTTTCCCGCCCGTATCTAATTGAGCGCGTCTGGGGCTACAACTATTTCGGTTCGCCGCGAACCGTGGACGTGCATGTGCGCCGGCTTCGCGAGAAGCTCGGTGTCGCGGCGCGGTACGTCACCACCATCCCCTGCGTCGGCTACAAGCTTGTTCCCCCCGGTGGAGAAATGAGGAGATAATATGGCGAAGCCCCCCAAGCTGCTCATCATCGACGACGACGCGCATCTCCGCGAGAGCCTTGCTGAGGTTCTTGAGCTCGATGGTTTTGAGTGCAGCCAGGCCGGCGCCGCCAAGGAAGGCCTTTCGGCGGCGGCGACGATCGTGCCCGACGTGGTGATCATGGACATTCAGTTGCCGGATTCATCAGGCTTCCAGATATGCCAGGAGTTGCGCAAGCGCTCGAAGATCACCATCCTGATCATGATGACCGGAAGATTCCTCTCCTCCGAGGAGAAGAAGCAGGGTTTTGAACTCGGCGCCGATGAATATATCACCAAGCCCTTCGACCTCGCGGAGCTCGCCGCCCGCATCAAGCAGCTCCTTTCACGCAACGCCGCGAAAGGTTAGGGTATCGCCTCGGCATCCAAAAACACATAGTTATTTTTACGCCAACCCTTAGGGGAAATAAATTCGTATTCCGTACCCGTCACTATTACTAACCCATGGCCTTTACCAGGAACCGCGGCAAGATCGCCTATAAAATCCTCTTTTGGTTCCTGCTCATTTCCTTGGCGCCGATGACCTTCGTCGGCTGGCAGCTTGTTTCCATCACCCAGCAGTCATTGCGCAAGGAAATTCTGGCGATGCACGAATCTCTGGCAGTCGGTTTTGCGCATACGACTTACAAGTATGTCACGACCTTCCGCAACGTGTTGACCGAGACCGCAAGCCTCGAGGACTTCATCGCGATGAATGCGGCCAAGCAGAGGCAGTATTTAAACCGGATTCTCGACATTCACTTCGCGGTCTTGGAATTATCCGTCTTGAATGAGCAAGGCATTGAAACCGTGCGCATCGGCCGCCTTCTTGGCGACCATCCCGATATGCGTGATTTGCGGGCCGAGGAATTTTTCAGGGAAGCCGTCGGCGCCCGCGGCCAGTTCGTCGGCAGGCTGGAGCGGGTCCAGGGGATTTATCCGGCGATCACCATTGCCGTGCCGATCATGGATTCTCACGCTCAGCCCGCGAAAGCCGTCGGGGTCATCGTCGCGCGCGTGAGCCTCAACGGCCTCACCACGATGCTGGAGATGGAGTTTCCCGCTTCGGGCAAGAGCCGCGCGGCCGTCATGACGCGCGACGGTTTCCTGATCGCGCATTCCGACCAAAGCATTGTTTTTCGTCCCGACGCGCGCATGCCGCCTGAAGTCGAAAAGGTGCTTGCGTCCCAGGATGACCGCACGGGCGGCGGCGAGATCGCCCTTGAGGACGGCAAGCGGCTGTTGGGCGCTTTCAGCTTCATCGACAAGTTCGATTGGATCGTTTATGTCGAGCAGCCGGTGGCGCTCGCCTATCAGACCGCCGCGGATATGAAGGCCCAAATTTTTCGCGTTCTTGCCTGGGTCGTGCTGTTTACCGTCCTGCTCTCGCTGGCTGTCGCCAGCCATATCACCCAGCCAATCCGGATGCTGAAGGAAGCCGCCGACCGTCTGGGGAAGGGTCAGTTTGAGGACCTGCCCGAGTTCGTGACCACCAACGATGAGATCGGCGACCTGGCGCAGACCTTTCTCGGCATGAGCGATTCGCTCAAAGCCAAAACCGGCGAGCTCATTCATGCGAAGCAGGAACTCGAGAAGTTTACGAAATTTTTGGAGAAGCGCGTTGACTCGCGCACCCGTGAACTCAAGTCCGCGCAGGACGAGCTCATCAAAAAGGAACGGCTTGCCGCCATCGGCCAGATGGCCGCCGTCGTCGGTCATGAGATACGCAATCCCCTCGCCGTCATCAACAATTCGATCTATTTCATCAAGACCAAGCTCGGCGCCGCCGGTGAGCCCGACTTGAAGGTCGTCAAGCATATTAAGATCATCGAGTCTGAGATTCAGCAGGCCAATGGCATCATCAATGAAATTCTGACCTACTCGCGCCAGCGCGAGCTTCAGCTCGAGCGGACCCGCATCAATGACTGGCTGGAGGAGATGCTGGCGCTCTACCCCTTCCCGCCGCATATTGCGGTGAACAAGTATTTTGATCCCGTCAATCCCGCCGTGGAAATAGACAAGACCGAGATGCAGCAGGCCGTGCGCAACCTCATCGGCAACGGCATCGAGGTGATGTCCGCGCCCACGGGGGGCTCGATTGCCGTCCGCACCGCGGTCTCGGAGGCGGGCTGGGTGCGCATCGATATCGTCGACTCGGGCGGAGGCATACCGCAGGACGTCCTTGATAAAATTTTCGCGCCCTTCTTCACGACGAAGGCGCGCGGCACGGGCCTGGGCCTAGCCGTCGTGCGCAAGGTGCTTGACCACCACCGAGGCAAGGTGGACGTGGAGAGCGTCGTGGGCGTCGGCACGACTTTTAAACTTTACATTCCGACGGTGATCTGAGGAGAAAATGAAAGGCAAAATACTGATCGTTGATGATGACGCGAACATGCGCGAGAGCGTCAGCGATAATTTAGAGGTTGATGGCTATGAGACGGCCCATGCCGAGAGCGCCGCTGAAGCCGTGGCGCAGGTCAAGAAGACGCAGTTCGATGTCATCTTGATGGATTATAATCTTACCGACGGCACCGGCATAGACGCGATCAAGAGCATTCGAGCTCTTAACGCCGACAGCCAGATACTGATGGTCACCGCCCACGCCTCGCTCGACACGGCGCTGAAAGCCATCCAAGAGTCCGTTGACGATTTCCTCGCCAAGCCCGTCAATTTCGACCATCTCAAGCGCGCGATCGCCAAGTCGCTTGAGAAGATGCGGCTTAAGCAGGACCTTAAGAGCGCCAATGAGAAGAACCTGCGTCTCTCGGCGATGAAGTCTAAATTCATGTCCATGGCTTCCCACGATCTTTCCAACTCGCTGATGACCTTGCAGGTCAGCTTTGAGATGCTCAGCACTTCGCTCAAGCCGGATGCGGAACAGCTCAAGAAGATGCGCTACATCTCCGCCGGCATCGCCCAGATCTCGCGCCTCATTGAGGACCTCGTGGACTGGGCCTCCATCGAGCAGGGGAAGTTCCGCCTGGAAAGAAACCTCTTCGAGGTCGGCGCTCTCGTCGAGGAAACCATCGTGGGCCCGCAGGCCCGCGCAGCCGCGCGCGGGGTGAGGATCACGGCTGTGCTCGAGAAGGGCCTGCCCACGATCTCCGCCGACAGGAAGCGCTTGGCTCAAGTGCTCAACAACCTGCTTGAGAACGCGATCCGGCACACGCCCAAAGGGGGTGCCATCACCGTGACCGTCGAGAAAGATTCCGCGGACGTGCGCGTGTGCGTGCGCGACACCGGTGATGGGATCGCGCACGATGAAGCGGACAAGCTGTTCCAGAGTTTTTATCAAGGCTCGGGCGCCTCCGGCGGCGGGCGTCTCGGCCTGGGCCTCTCGATTTCGCGCGAGATTGTCGACAGCCACGGCGGGCGCATCTGGGTCGAGAGCGAGGGTTCAGGGAAGGGCGCCGCGTTCTTTTTTACGGTGCGAACGAAGGGATAAGGGTTGGCGCTATTTTTTTCTGCTAAACTAATCGAACCGCATGGAGGATTAAAATGGCTTTGAAGTCTGCCCGAAAAAAGAAGGTGAGGGTGCTGATCGCCGATGACCAGACGCTTTTTCGAGAAGGCATCAAGGATCTTCTGGAAAATGAGAAGATCATTGAGGTGGTCGGCGAAGCCGCCGACGGTCAGGAGGCCGTCCGTTTGGCGCGAAAACTCAAGCCTGATGTGATCCTCATGGACATCAAGCTTCCTCATCTCGACGGAGTGGCCGCCACCAAGCTAATCCGCGCGGAGTGTCCGAAGACGAATGTGATCATGCTTTCATCTTATGAAGACGAGGCGCATGTGATGGAGGCAATCCAGGCCGGTGCCAACGGCTACCTTTCGAAGATGCTCCCTGCCGTGGAACTCGTGAACGCCCTCAAGGCCTTCGCCAACGACGGTGTGATGATCCCGCAACAGATGATGGGCAAGCTCCTGCAGGGCCTGCGCTCGAAAGGCGCCGGCGGGGCCGATGCTCACCTGACGGCCTTGACCAAAACCGAGATCAAGGTGCTCGCGTATCTGGGCCGCGGCCTCTCAAACAAAGAGATCGCCGCCCAGCTCGGCTGTTCGG